>CAYNYD010000011.1:0-22035 GCA_964401375.1 uncultured Eubacteriales bacterium
AAAATAGCTATCTTAAGCATAATGCTCAAAATAGCTACTTTTTGGCTGGGGTGGTAGGATTCGAACCCACGGACTGTCAGAGTCAGAGTCTGATGCCTTACCACTTGGCGACACCCCATTATATTATTGAAGGAAGGCGATTAGACTCTTAAGTGGTATTCTAACAACATTCCCTTTTTATTGTACTTCATGTATCTCAATTGATTTAACGTGTTCTATTTGCTTCCATGGCATTTTGAGATTAAAGAAAGCTACAATATTTATCACAAACCATGATACCAAAAAAATGGGATATGTTGCAATACCTTTCCAAATTTTTTTTAAATTTTTTTTCTCAATTATAGCTATAAGAATTCCTTGTAATATAGCAATAATTATTGTAATTGCACTGAATTTTAGCCCACCTATTATTGAAAATTGATATTTAATGGGATCTACTAAAAATTTAGTAATATCTAGAATAGTAACAATAAGTGATAAAAGCATCATTGGCATTCCAAGTATATATATAATAGCATCAATAAGTATTGGATTGAAATTAGTGTTTGATAATATTTTTGGCAGGCAGGCTTTAACGCATTGAATATGCCCAACAGACCATCTCATTCTTTGTCTCCAAGATTGTTTGAAACTAAGTGGCTGTTCATCATAAACAATTGCATCTTTTGCCCAACCTATTTTATATCCTCTAGCAATTGAATTTAAAGAAAATTCTATATCTTCTGTTAAAGTTTCAGTATGCCAACCATTTGTTTCTTTTATTACTGACATCGCAACCATAAATCCAGTTCCGTTTATTAGTGGTGATAATCCTAAATTATACCTAGCTAAATGATAATATCTATTCATTGTCCAATAAAAAAGTGCATAATTTGCAGTAATACAGTTGTCAGAGGCATTTTTTATATCTCTGTATCCTTGAACGATTAATTCTCCTTGACATAACTTTTCATTCATTTTATAAATAAAATTACTTGCAACAATATTATCTGCATCAAATACACAAAAAGCATCATATTTATCTGGAAATTCTGAGAGAACTATATTGAAAAACCATTCTAAAGCATATCCTTTACTTTGCTTTTTTTCATTAAACCTTTGATAAACTATTGCACCAGCTTGCTGAGCAATTTTAGCAGTGTTATCAGTACAGTTATCTGCAATTACATATATATCTAATAACTCTTCAGGATATCCTTGATTTTTCAAACTATTAATTAAATTTAAAATTACTTTTTCTTCATTTCTTGCAGGTATAATTGCCATAAATTTATGATTTTTTCCAAAAACAATTTCTTTATTTTGCTTTTTGAAAAATGAAAAAATAAATATCATAAACTGATATACCCAAAAAAACATTAGAAAAAAGAAAAGTATCATTTGAATCTTAGATAAAAATTGGATAGTTTTCATTATATTTTCCTTTAATTATTTTAAAACTTAAATTTCGTACATAAGTTTTTCTAAATATTAGTTTATTAAAAAATTGCAAATATATGTATGACAAATAAATTTTTTATATAATTAAAGGTTCTATAGATTTTTATATATTATTACCATATAATGCCTGATCTGTCGTTAAAGTCCTTGCAGTTTGTTCTTTTGCATTTGGTGTTGCTAATCTATAATAGTCTGTAATAAGCTGGGCTTGAATGGCGTTTTTAAAAAGTTTTCTTGCAGTTTGTCTTGACCATTTATATGTCATTTCTTTTGTTACTTCTAATACTTCTTTTGTATTTATATTTCCATATTTAATTAAATGCACTATTGAATATTTAGAAATTTTATCATATGTTTCTTTTGCTTCATTACTAAAGCAAATTGGCAAAGCTATTTCATCGCTATCTTCTGAAGCATTTCCAGAAGCACATTTTCTCCATATATTCGCAAATTCTAATTTACAAACAAAAGAAGAATCATTTATTTCTTCCTGAGTTTCATTATTTATTGCTAATTTATTTTGCCTACCATTTGGTTTTAAAGTATAATTTTTATATATGTTTATAATATTATCAAAAGAAAAATCACTAGGAATTTCTATATCATCTTCGGTAAGATTTAATGGACCAGATTTTAAAGATAATCTTTTAGGTCCAAAAACAACTTTAATTCTTTGAAAAATAGTTTTAAACCATGATTGCTTTACATTAGTTATCGTGGTCAATCAAATCATCTCCTATCATATAGTTTTTATACTTTAATGAATATTTTCTAATGCCTTTATTCTATCTTCTATTGGTGGATGTGTAGAGTATAATTTATTAATAAATCCTTTTTTTAATGGGTTTGAAAAGTAAAGACCAGCAGTTGACCTATTTGCTTGTTCTAATGGATCTGGATCAGAAGATATTTTTTTAAGAGCATTTATTAAACCTTCAGGATTTCTTGTTAATTCTACAGCACTTGAATCTGCCAAAAATTCTCTTCTCCTAGAAAGAGCCAATTGAAGCAAAGGAGCAATAATTGGTGATAATATAAGTAGAAATAATCCTATTAGTGTAAGAATTCCTGAGATATTACTGCTGTCATTGTCGCTATCTTTGCTACTTCTTCTTATTGTAAATCTTAAGAAAAAATCTGAAAGTATAGTTGTTATACTTACAAAAACAGATGCTATTGTTTGTAATAAAATATCATAATTTTTTATATGAGATAATTCATGAGCAAGAACTCCTTCTAATTCATATGTGTCTAGTTTGTTCATTAAGCCAGTAGTTACACATATTACTGAATTTTGAGGATTTCTTCCAGTTGCAAATGCATTTGGTGAGTTATCATCCATTATATATAGTTTTGGCATAGGCAATCCAGCAGCAATACATAAACCTTCAAGATTATCATACATTCTTTGGTTTTCTTCTTTAGTTGCAAGTCTTGCACCATTTAGAGATAATACTATCTTATCTGAATTGTAATATGTTGCCCAAGAAGTAGCAATTGCAAAAACTATACCAATTATAACACTTATAATTCCTAATTCAAAAAGATTACAAATTGCGTATATAATAAGTGATAGTATTACTGTGAATATAGAAATAATTAAATATGATTTTATTTTGTTCTTTTTAGAAATATCAAACATATTTTTTCCTCCTTTCTGCATTTATATACAAATGGAAAGCATAAGAAATTTTAAAAATTAAGAAGTTTTATATTAAAATTTTAAAAGTCGCTTGTAGAGCGACTTTTAGGTTTCCATTTTTCATATAATCCATAATTGAATAGTTAAGTTATTTTTTAGAGTATCCTCTATTAATAATCTAACTAAAATTGAACCTTTGGAGCCTTTCTAACTTCTGCATCATCTACTTGGAATAATGTTTCTTCTGTAAAGTGAAACATTCCAGCAATTATATTGTTTGGAAATACAGCTAGACTATTATTATATCTAGTAACAGAATCATTATAAAATTGTCTTGAAAATGCAACTTTATCTTCTGTTCCTTTTAAATCATCTTGTAATTTAGCAAAATTTACATTTGCTTTTAAGTCAGGATAATTTTCTGTAACAGCGAATAACGTCTTTAATGTAGAAGTAAGTTGATTTTCAGCAGCAATTTTTTCAGCATTTGTTGTAGCATTCATATATCCACTTCTAGCATTTGTAATGGCTTCCAATACTTCTTTTTCGTGAGAAGCATAGCCTTTAACTGTTTCGACAAGATTTGGAATTAAATCAAATCTTCTTTGTAATTGTGTATCTATTTGTGCAAATGCATTTTTTACTTTATTTCTCCCTTGAACTAAAGTATTATATGTGGCTGCAAACCAAACAACTATAATGAGTAAAATAACAATTAATATACCCCATAACATAATTTTTCTCTCCTTTATATTTAAATATATTATAATTATAACTTTTTTATACTGTAAAATCAAACTTTTTTATAAATATTGATATAAAAATTGTTGATTATTGTCAAACCTTAGTATATGATAAAGAAGTTAGATACCACGGATAAAGGAGTTTTGTTGATTATGTATTTAAAGAAACTAGAGATACAAGGTTTTAAGTCATTTGCTGATAAAACTGTTTTGGAATTTAAGCCGGGTATAACAGCAGTTATTGGACCAAATCGGAAGTGGTAAAAGTAACGTGTCAGATGCTATTAGATGGGTTTTAGGAGAACAAAGTGTTAAAGCTCTTAGAGGTTCTAAGCTAGAAGATGTTATTTTTGCTGGTACACAAACTAGAAAATCTGTTAGTTTTGCCGAAGTTAATATGACGATTGATAACCAAGATGGAAAACTGCCAGTTGAGTATTCAGAAGTTACTGTTACTCGTAGAGTTTATAGAAATGGTGAGAGTGAATTTTTTATAAATAAGAATCAATGTAGATTAAAAGATATTGTTGAATTATTTATGGATACTGGTATTGGTAGAGATGGTTATTCAATTATAGGTCAGGGACGAATTGATGAGATATTAAGTACTAAATCTGAAGAGAGAAGACATATTTTTGAAGAAGCAGCTGGTATTGTTAAATATAGAACTAGAAAGGAAGAGGCTGAGAAAAAGCTTGAAAATACAAAGCAAAATTTAGTGCGTATAAATGACATTGTTTCTGAATTGGAAAATCAATTAGTACCTTTGGAAGCACAAGCAGAGAAAGCTAAATTATTTTTAGATTTAAGAGAAAAACTAAAGTATTTAGAAATAGGATTGTTTATTAGTAATATAAATAAAAATAAGTCAAAATTATCTGAAATTGTAAAACAATCTGAAGAAATAGCAGAACAGCTAAATGATGAAGAAAATAAACTTTCTAATGTACAAGAAAAAAAGGAAGAGTTAAAAACTATTTTAGAAAATCTTTTCACTCAAATAAATGAAGAACAAAATAAAGTGTTTGAAACCCAAAAGAATATTGAAAAACAAAAAGCAGATATTGGTATTTATAAAGAAAGAATTACAAATAATGCAGAAAAATATGAATTATATGCAGAGGATATTGAAAAGTACACTAAGAGGGAGCAAGAGTTGAGACAAGATAAAGAAGATAGAAATGCTAAAAAAGAAAGACTTTTTGCAGATAAGGAAAGGTTTGAAAAAGAACTAAAAGAAAAGGAAGAAGAGTTTGATAAATTAACTTTGAATCTTACAAATGAGCAAAAGAAGATTGAAGAATCCAAAAAGAAAATAATGGATAATATAGATTTAAAGTTTGAAAAAATGGAAATACTTAGAGAACTTACTTCTAATACAGAAGCAAATAATAGAAGAATAAGGCAAGTTGATGAAGAAATACAAGATAATATACATAATTTAGATAAAGAAAAGATTATAAAAGAAGATGCAACAAAAAGTTTAAATGAAGTTACTAAAGAAAGAAATGGTATACTTAGCAAATTAGAAGAGCTTACTAAAATAAAGAATGAGTGTAATAGTAAAATTTTAGATTATGAAAATAATATCAGAAGTTTAGCAGATGAATTAAACAATAAAACTTCTAGATATAAATTTTTAATAGAAACTGAAAATGAATTTGAAGGGTATACAAAAACGGTTAAAGAAATTTTATCTAAATGTAAAAAAGATTCTTCATTTGGAAATAATATTTATGGTGCATTAGCAAGTTTAATAAAAGTCCCAGCTGAATATGAAAATGCTATTGAAACAGCTTTAGGAGCTTATGCGCAAAATATCATTACTGAAACTGAGAATGAAGCGAAAAGGGCTATTGAATTTTTGAAAAGTAATAATTTGGGTAGAGCTTCTTTTTTACCAATATCAACGATGAAAGGTAGCAAAATAAAGGAAAATTTAATCAATATTAAAGGTGTTATTGGAATAGCTTCTGAGCTTATTTCTTATGATAAGAAATATGAAAATGTTTTAGTAAGTTTATTGGGACATACTGTTGTTACAGATAATATGGATACTGCTATTGAAGTTTCTAAAAAGTTTAAGAATTCTTTTAGAATTGTAACTTTAGATGGAGATGTAATAAATGTTTCTGGACAAATGACAGGTGGGAGTGTTGCCAAAAAGACAACAAGTATTTTAAGCCGTTCTAGAGAAATAGAAGAATTAAAGAATATAGTTAAAGAATTGAAAAATAAATATGAAAGTAAAATTACAGAATTAGAAGAATACAAAAAATCAGTTGATTTATCTTTGGGGGACTATGAAGATAAACAAAGAGAACTACAAAACATAAACATTTCTTTTGCTACTGAAAATCAAAAAATGAATGAAATTGAAAACAATATTGAAAGAATTAATAAGAAACTTATTCAGCTTAAAGAAGAAAAGGAAAATTTACTTGAATTGATAAAGAAAGAAAATGTAGATATTGATTCAATTAATGAGATTATAAAAAATGTAGATAATGAAAATGAAGAGTTGCAAAAAGAAGTTGATGATTATGCTTTAAAAAATAATGATAATCAAAAAGTTTTAGATGATTTAAATTCTGACATTGTAGATTTAAAAATTTCAGTTTCTTCTTTTGATGAAAGTTCACTTTCTATTGATGAGATGCTTAATATGTTGGAACAAGAGATTAATACTTGTATAGAAAATGTGAAAAATAGAACAAAAGAAAGAGAAAGTTTGTTAGCAGAAAATGACGAGATGAAAAATAAAATAGATGAAATAAAAGCTGTTGTTGAAAATTCAGATAAGATTGTTTTAAAAATTGAGAATAAAGTAAATGAATTAAAGTTAGATAGAGAAAAAAAGAATGAAGAATCAACAAAATTAGATGAAGAAATTGGGTCTCAATTTAAAACTCTTGATATTTTAAAAGATCAAATGAGTAAATTAGATATTAGAAAAACAAAAATTGAAACAGACATTGAAACAATACAAAATAAAATGTGGGAAGATTATGAAACAACGCCGAATACTGCAACAAATTATGCAAAGGTTGATAGTAATACTTCTAAAGAAGTAGAAAAAATAAAAGATGATATTAGAAAACTTGGAACTATTAATGTGAATGCTGTTGAAGAATATAAGACATTAAAAGATAGATATGACTTTTTAACTATACAAAAAGAGGACTTAGAAAATTCTGAAAAATCATTAAATAAGATTATTATTGATATGGTTGAGATAATGAAAATTCAGTTTGCAACTCAGTTTGAACTTATTAATAAAAACTTTAATGATGTATTTATGGAACTATTTGGTGGAGGCAAAGCTTCTCTTAAATTGTCTGATGAATCTAATATTTTAGAAAGTGGAATTGAGATTGAAGTTCAACCACCAGGAAAAAAATTGCAAAATATGATGCTATTATCTGGTGGAGAAAGAGCATTGACGGCTATTGCTTTGTTATTTGCAATACTTAAATTGAATCCATCACCGTTTTGTATTCTGGATGAGATTGAAGCTGCACTAGATGATGTTAATGTATATAGATATGCAGATTATTTAAAAAAATTTTCTAGTGAAACTCAATTTTTGATTATTACGCATAGAAAGGGAACTATGGAAGTTGCAAATACAATTTATGGTGTAACAATGCAAGAGCATGGTATATCTAAGTTGTTTTCTATGCAATTAGATAAGTAGTAATATGTATTTTTTTGTAATAAACTTTTTTAATTAGGTGTATATTTTGCGACAACATATTTAACAAGTTGTCCATATAATCTTATTAAAAAAGTTGAGAGGTGTAAGTGTAAGGTGTATCAAGGAATAAAAAATAAAGTTAATTATGAAAAAAAAGAATTAGAAGAAACTAAAATTGATTTGAAAAAATTCTTTGGAATAAAAAGTATTCTTATATACATATTTTCAATTTTAGTTGGAACATGTAAGTTAGCTTCTGGTGCAACTCCTTTTGGACTTGCTTTATTGGGAGCAATTGCAGATACAGGTTTTCCACTTATAATTCCACTTATATTAATAGGTGCTTCTACAGGAATTGCTTTTGGTGGGACTTGCTTGTTAAAATTTGTAATTGCTTCTGTGATATTTATTTTGAGTAGATCTTTTATAAAAGGAAATACCAAAACTGGAAATATGGCCAAAATATTATTTTCTACTGCTATTTCTGAAATTATTATTTTACTTATGTCAGAAACTTTAATATATGATGCAGTAATGGCAGCTTTTATGAGTACTACAACAGCAGTTTTTTACATAGTTTTTTCGGAAGGCTTACCAGTAATTTTAAATTTTAGAGAAAGAAAAATAGATTCTTATGAAACTTTGTTGGCATCGGGAATTTTAATAACAGTTTTGATTAGTGCATTTGGTGAAATAGGATTATTTGGATTGACAGTAAGAGGAATTGTATATGTATTGATTGTGTTATTGCTTGGATGGAAAAGAGGAATTGCTTGTCGGAGTGATTGCTGGAGTTTCAATTTCTTTTATATTGGGGCTTATGGGAATTGCTGATGCAAGTACCGTAGCTACATATGCAGTATGTGGACTTTTAGCCGGTATTTTTTCTAGATTTGGAAAATTGGGTGCAGTTTTAGGATTTATTATAGGGAATGCTGTTTGGGTATACCTTATTAATGCATCAACTGAAGTAATTATTCCAATTGGAGAAATTGTTGTTGCTTCTGCAATACTATTTTTTATGCCAAAGAAAATAACTGATTTTGTTGATGATATGTTTGATTATACAAATAGCTTAGAGGGAAGAGATCCAGTAGGATTATTGACTGAAAGCACGATATTTAAGTTAAAAGCGGTTTCTGATGTGGCAGAGGATATGGCAAGCAATGTTGAAAAACCAGAGGCTGAAGTTACAACAGGTATTGGAGATTTTATAAAAACGTTAAATGAAAATACTTGCAAAAAATGTGAAAATTTTAATAAATGTTGGAACGAGAATTATCATGCAATGTATGAAACTGTTTTTAATAGTGTTGAAATTTTACAAGAAAAGAATGTTATTCAAGAAAAAGATATAATAAATGATATATGTGTTAAAAAAGCAAATCTTGCAGAGGGATTAAATTTTTCTTATGAGATATATAAATTAAATAAAGATTGGCAAGGTAAAATAAACGAAAATAAAAAATTAGTAGCAAAGCAATTAAGAGGAGTTTCTAAAGCAATTACAAATGTTAAAGATGAAATAGATGAGGAAGATTTAAAAGATAATTTGCTTGGAGCTGGTTTTAAATTAGAAGTAGGTATGGCAAAGTTAAATAAAAAAGATTCTAAAGTTTCTGGTGATACCACTGAATTTGCAAGATTAAGAAATGGAAAAGTTATGCTAGGTTTAGGAGATGGAATGGGATCTGGAGAAAATGCTGCTAAGAGTAGTAAAAAGGTTCTTGAATTGTTTCAGAAGTATATTAATACAGGACTAGATAAAAATGAAGCTTTGGATCTTATTAATTCTTATATGTTGCTTGGAGAAAATAAAAATAATTATTCTACTTTAGATGCTGTAATATTCAACCCAAATGATGCAATGCTTGAGTTTATAAAATTTGGTGCATGTCCAACTTTTATAAAGCAAGGAAATGAAGTTACAATATTATCTTCTAAATCACTTCCTGTTGGCGCTACAGCAAACATTGATATTGAGGTTTTTGAAAAAAGATTAGATCGAGGAGATTACTTTGTACTAGTTTCTGACGGAATTTTAGAAGCAACAGATAAAAAAGAGGAATGGATAAAAGATTTATTAAGTTCAATTAGTACTAATAAACCTCAAAGAATAGCAGATATTATTTTGCAAGAAGCTATAGATATTAATTTTGGAGTTTCAAATGATGATATGACGGTAGTTGTTGCAAAAGTATGTTGATAATAAAATGCGTTAATGTATTAATTTGATCATTACAAAGTCATTATTGATATGTGGCTTTGCAATGATCAAATTTTATTTTTGATCAGATGATGTAGAATCTTCATTTTTGGTTTTATAAGTTAAATTTAAGTCTTTTTCAATTTTTTCTTTGTCTTCTTTCATGACACTTAAAAATGCATCTACAACATTTGAATCAAATTGTTTTCCTTTTTCTTTTTCTAGTTCATTGAGTGCTTTTCCCAATGTGAATTTAGGTCGATAACTTCTATCTGAAGTCATTGCATCAAATGAATCTGCAACGGCAACTATTCTTGCTAAGTAAGGTATTTCTTCACCTTTTAATTTAGCAGGATATCCTTTACCGTCATATCTTTCATGATGGTAATTTACTATAGGTATTAGATCATCAAATATTTTGGCGGGCATTAATATATGGGCTCCAATTGATGGATGGCTTTGTATATCATGATATTCTTTTTCAGACAAAGGACCGAGTCTTTTTTAATAAAGAATCTGGAATGCCTATTTTACCTATATCATGGAATAATGCTCCATCATATAACGTTTCCAACTCTTCTTCAGAGAGCCCTAACTTTTCTCCAATAAGTTTTGAATAATATGCAACTCTATCTGAATGACCAGCAGTATATGAGTCTTTAGCATCGAAGGCTAATTTAAGAGATTCAACTGTACCGTGATACGTATCTTTTAAAGTACTATATGATTTGTTTAGTTCTCCGTTCATTTCATTTATTATTCTCGTTTGTTCAACAGATTTTAAACCAGATTCAACTAATAATAAGATTTGATCAAGTTTATCAGATTTTTCACAATACCCTTGAATATCTAATTGCTCAATTTTTTCTAATGGAAGTGTTAAATCTTCATGGCCAGTTAAAAGTAATATATATATATTTTTATCGAATTTTCTTATTTTTTCAACTACTTTATCTCCACGAATTGGAGACATCAAATAATCAAGAATTAATAAATCAAAATGTTCTTTTTTAAGCAAATCGATTGCTTCAAGTGGATCTTCTATACCTTTGCAGTAATATTTATTTAAACTAATTAAAAGAGAATCTATGAATTCTTGGTCATTATCGACAACAAGAATTTTATAATTTTCTTTTTGAGCGTTGTTTTTTGATTCCATAAAACCCCTCCCAGATAGTATTATAACTTAAAATGGAAAAAATTTCAATAATTTGTGAGTAAAAGTATATATATGTGGAAATAATTGTTAACAGAAAACAAATTATTTAGAAAGGAAGAATGGTAGTGTATATATATAAAGAGCTGGAAAAGGCTAAAAGGAGAAAAAGAATATGGGGAATTTTTTTAACTTTTATATTTGCTGTTTCAGGTTCTTATCTTGTTCAAACTTATTTAACAAGTAGAGCAGGAAGTGAAGGAAATAATGATGTTGAAAGGCTATCTGATACGGATGTAGTGGAAGAAAACATAGAAGAAAATAAAAGTAGAGAAGATATAATACAAGAAGTAATGAAAAGTGTGGTCGGAATAAGTGCTATAAAAGCGAATGAAGAAAGTTTATTTGATGTAGAATTGCCTGAGAAGTGGGGACTTCGGCACAGGTGTTATTGTTTCAAGTGATGGATATATTCTCACGAATCAGCATTTAGCTAGAAAAGAAAATACACGAGTTACAGTTAATTTTGAAGATGGACAAAGTGTACAAGGAAAGGTTTTGTGGGTACAAGAAAATATAGATTTGGCAATTGTAAAAGTGGATATGGAAGATTTATGCGCAGCTAAATTAGGAGATTCCGATAATATTAAAATAGGAAGTGATGTTTTAGCAATTGGTAATCCTTTAGGTGTAGAATTTCAAAGGTCAACAACTAAAGGTATTATAAGTGGTTTAAATAGGACACTAACTTTTGAAGAGAATGGAGAAACTATTTTTATGGAAGACTTAATCCAAACAGATGCAAGTATTAATTCTGGAAATAGTGGTGGACCTTTAATAAATGAAAGTGGAGAAGTAATAGGGATAAATACAGTAAAGATAACGAGTGCTGAAGGAATAGGTTTTGCTGTTCCTATTAATATAGTTGTTCCTATAATTGATAAACTAAGTAAAGATGGAACTTTTAAGGAAGCTTATTTAGGTATTTTTGCTTATGATAAAGAAATTATAAAATATGTAAAATCTAATGTTAAGATTGAAAATGGCATATATGTAACAAATGTTACTAAGAATGGACCAGCAGAAAAATCTGGTATAAAAGAAGGAGATATAATTGTAAGTATTGATGGAGTAAATATTGATAAAGTTACTGACTTGAGAAAATATATATATTCAAAGAATCCACGGCGATGAAGTATCTTTAATTATAAATAGGAAGAATGATATTGAAAATATTAAGGTAAAGCTAGAATAAAAATTTATAAAATATTGTAATTACTTATTGTAAATAGGTTTTTAAGTGAATAAACTTACATTTTTTTTATGAACTATTGTTTAAATTGTTTTTGTTCGCTTGAAATTGGCTAATTTTAATGATATTCTAAAAACGCAAGGAGGAAGGTTATGGATATTATAACGAGTAAATTGATTGATGAATTTAAGTTAAAGCCTTTTCAAGTTGAAAATACAATAAAATTAATTGACGAAGGAAATACAATTCCGTTTATTGCAAGATATAGAAAAGAAGCTACTGGAGAACTTTCAGATGAACAGCTTAGAGATTTATTTGATAGGTTAACTTATCTCAGAAATTTAGAAAAAAGAAAAGAAGAAGTTATTAGATTAATTGATGAGCAAGGTAAGCTAACAGACGAATTAAAAGAAAATATAGAAAAAGCAACTACTATAACAGAAGTAGAAGATTTATATAGACCATATAAACAAAAGAAAAAAACCAGAGCAACAATTGCTAAAGTTAAGGGTTTGGAACCACTTGCTCTTATTATTTTTGAACAAAAAGAGCATAAAACGATTGAAGAACTTGCATTGCCCTTTGTTGATGAGGAAAAAGGAGTTGCTAATATAGATGAAGCTATTCAAGGTGCAAAAGATATTATTGCAGAAATGATTTCTGATGTAGCAGAATATAGAAAAGATATTAGAAAAATAATTTATGATTCTGGACTTATTGTTACAAAAGCTAGTAAACCAGATGAGAAGTCTGTTTATGAGATGTATTATGATTATAAAGAAGCAGTAAAGAAAATTCCAAGCCATAGAATTCTTGCTATAAATAGAGGAGAAAAAGAGGAATTTTTAAAAGTAAAGATTGATGAAACAGATGATAAAATATTAAATTATTTAAATTCAAAAGTGTTAATTGAGAATGGCACTTTTAAAGATATTTTGATAGAAGTTATTGAAGATTCATATAAAAGACTTATAAAACCGTCTGTTGAAAATGAAGTTAGGAATGAATTGACTGAAAAAGCTGAAGAACAGGCTATTAAAGTCTTTGGACAAAATGCAAAAAAATTATTACTTCAAGCACCACTTAAAAATTTAACTGTTATGGGATTTGATCCTGCTTATCGTACAGGTTGTAAAATTGCAGTAATTGATGATACAGGAAAACTTTTAGATACTACAACAGTTTATCCAACCGAACCTCAAAATGATACTGAGGGTGCAAAAAAGGAACTATTGAAGTTAATAGATAAATATAATATAAATATGATTGCAATTGGTAATGGTACTGCATCTCGTGAATCAGAAATGTTTGTTGCCGAACTGATTAAGGAAGTTAATCATGAAATATATTATGCTATTGTAAGTGAAGCTGGAGCTTCTGTATACTCTGCATCTAAACTTGCAACTGAAGAATATCCAGATATAAATGTTTCATTAAGAGGTGCAATTTCTATAGCTAGAAGGCTTCAAGACCCTTTAGCAGAGCTAGTTAAAATTGATCCAAAGAGTATTGGTGTTGGCCAATATCAACATGATGTTAATCAAAATAAGTTAGAAGAAAGTTTAACAGGAGTTGTCGAAGATGCTGTTAATAGTGTAGGTGTAGATTTGAATACTGCCACTCCTTCACTTTTAAGATATGTTTCGGGAGTAAGTAAAACTGTTGCTAATAATATTGTAAAATATAGAGATGAAAATGGCAGAATAAAAGAAAGAAAAGAACTTTTAAAAGTTTCTAAATTAGGACCTACAGCATATACACAATGTGCAGGTTTCTTAAGGATTGTTGATGGAGAAAATCCTTTAGATAATACTTCAGTACATCCAGAAAGCTATGAAGTAGCAGAGAAAATTTTACAAAATATTGGATTTTCTTCAAAAGATTTAAAGGACAAATTACCTGAAATAAAAGAAAAATTGCGTTCTATTAATCCAGCTAAAATGGCTTCTGAATTAGGAGTTGGTGAGCCAACTTTAAGGGATATTATTAAAGAGCTTCAAAAACCAGGAAGAGATCCGAGAGATGAGATGCCTAGGCCAGTTCTTAGAAGCGATGTTTTAAAGATGGAAGATTTAAAAGAGGATATGATATTGACAGGAACGGTTAGAAATGTTATTGATTTCGGTGCTTTTGTTGATATTGGCGTAAAAACAGATGGACTTGTACATATTTCGGAAATGAGTGAAAAATTTGTTAAAAACCCAATGGACATTGTCTCTGTTGGGGATATAGTCAAAGTTAGAGTTATAAAGGTTGATTTAGAAAAACATAAAGTAACACTTTCAATGAAAGGTGTTTAAAATTGGAGGATAAAGCAATGTTAATTAAAAACCCAAGATTTGAGATATCTGTTATGAATAAATCTCAATATCCGAAAGGTAATTTGCCAGAAATTATACTCGCAGGAAAATCTAATGTAGGGAAATCATCATTTATAAATGCAATGGTAAATAGAAAAGCTTTAGCAAGAACTAGTAGTGCTCCGGGTAAAACAAGACAATTAAATTTCTATAATATGGATAATAAATTTTATTTTGTAGATTTACCTGGATATGGATATTCAGAAATGTCTAAGGTTGAACAGAAAAAAGTTGGAGAATCAACGGAAAGCTATTTAAAAAACAGAAAAAATATAAATTTAATTATATTGTTAGTTGATATTCGTCATAAACCTAGTGAAAATGATAAGATGATGATGGATTTTATAAAGAATACTGGTAAACATTATATTGTAATTGCTTCTAAAGCTGATAAAATTGCCAAAACTAAAGTGCAAAATTATGTTGATGATATAGCAAAAGAATTAGATGTTGAAGAAGATTTAATTTTTGGCTTTTCGGCTGAAAATAAATTTAATGCTGAAACAATATGGGCTGTAATTGAAGAAAGTTTGTATAGCTAAAACTTTTATTTGCTAAGGTGCTATGATAGGTTATAGTAGGATATGGTGAATAATGAAAGGGAAAATGATGGGTATTATAACATAATTAAATTTGACAAATTGCTTATATGTGTGTATAATACAACTTGTTATTATAAGATTTAAAAATCATAAGGAGGATTTTCATTATGAGTAAAAAGAAATGTAGACAGCCTAGACTTTTGCACTCTATACAGAATGTACTCCTTTCTCTTGAAACAAAAATTACAAATTCTATGGATTTCTTTTCATTTGTTAAAACAGAAAATAGATACAGTGAGGTGCTTTTTTGTATTACTTTATTGCTTGGAGCATTAGCTATTTGTTTCTCGAATGCATTTACTAAAATATTATTCATTATTGGTGTAGTTGCAACTATTTTCTATCATTTCTACAATATATGGGTAGAACATAAAAAAGAAGAAGAAGAAGAAAATATTATGCGGTTTAACTTTTTATCAGATGGTTTTGAATACATTTCAGACTTATCTGATGCATTGTCAATTGATGAAATTGTTGTAACAGATACAGCAGATGAACTAAGGGAATTAATAGAGTATGTAAATCATCCAGAAAAATTTACTAATAAAGACTTTTTGCCAGAAAATAAAGTGATGATTGTAGGTGATACAGGAACAGGCAAAAATACTCTTATCAGAGCTTTTGCAAAAGAAACTTCTCTCCCAATATTGCGTGTACATGCTTCAAGATTTTTTGATGTTGAAGACATCATAGAGTCACTTTTCAAGCCAGCTCCATTTATGAAATATATTATTCAAATAGATAATTATGACTTGCTAACTGACTCAGATAATAGTCCTGTTGATGTGCCAACTGATGTGTTTATTGATAAACTTAGAACATATCTTGATGCATATCCTGAAATTATTGTGCTTGCAACTTGTGAGAGCTCTACTTTTGTTGCTCCACCTACTACTCAGAGAATATTCAAAAAAGTAATATTTTGTGATGACCCAGATATCGATCAGAGAACTAAACTTTTACAAATTTTCACGACTAATTTAACACTAGAAGAGAATATAGATTTAGTAAATATTTCAAAGACTTGTATTGGTTTTACTATTGGTGAAATCAAATATCTTGTTCAAATTGCTTTAAGCCTTGCTCGTAAAGAAAAAAGAGAAAAAGTTTCTCAAGAAGATTTTTTTAATGCTTTTGATGTGATGTCTTATGGAGTATCTAGCAAAAAACATTCTAAAGAAATGCAAAGAATTGTTGCTTATCATGAAGCAGGTCATGCACTTGTTCAGTATCTGCTTTCTGGCGAAGATTCCGTTTTACGAGTTATTTCAGCAACTCGTGGCGATGCTGGGGGCTATACAATGCCTGATATTGATGAAGATAGTGTTGTTATGACTGAACAGGAATTGATTAATAATATTTGTATGTCTTATGGTGGAAGATGTGCTGAATTAATTGAATTTGGCAAGCTATCAACTGGTGCTGTGTCTGATATAGCTTCTGCTACTTCTGTAATTTCTAATATGATTCAACGGTATGGTATGAGTCCAGCAATTGGTCCTATCAATGTTGCACCTAAAGTTGTTATGGTTTCAACTATTAATGAAAGTGAATATATGCTTAATTTAATATCTGAAGAGAGTATGAGAATTGCACATGAATGTGAAGAAAAAACACTTACTCTTTTAAAAGCACACAAAAGGGAATTGGATATTTTAGCTAATTATTTAATTGAGCACGAATCTTTGGATGGTAGTGAAATGAAAAAACTTTTTGAAAATGTAAAGGACGATTAAAATATAGCTTTTATTAGAATAAAGGAAAATGCAAATTCCAGTGAGAAATCACTGGAATTTTTGGTCTTAAATTTGGTCTTATAGAAATTCATTACATTAAAAATTTATAATGTTAGTTTGAGCTTATTGCAATAAAAACATAAATTTTATTTGTACAATTTATTGAAAAATAGTGCAAATCCCACTTGACAAGCCTATGGCATGTATGTTAAAATTACCAAGATAATGTGTTAAGTAAGGGTTGATTAATATAAAAAAGTTATTGTTTCTATATGAAAGCAAATAAGGTTTATTAGGTAATTGGCAGATTTTTTTAAGCTAGCCAATTACCTTTTGTTGCCTTTTTAAGCTTTTTCAACCCTAGTAGAAACAATATTTTTTATATTAAGTAATCTTAATTTTACTTATGAAACTAAAGAAAGTATACATTCGCGTAGCATCTTGAATGTAGTTTGAGTTAAGGATTAATTGCGTGATGGTAAGAAGGTTTAAAAATTTTTATACTGAGGTGATTTAAAATTATGCGTGAAGTAAAAAGCGAGAAAACAAGCAGAATGTATTTTGGCAACATCCAAGATGTTGTTCCAATGCCAAACCTAATTCAAGTACAAAAAGATTCTTACCAGTGGTTCATAGACAAAGGCTTAAAAGAAGTTTTAATGGAATGTTCTCCTATTACAGATTATTCTGGTAAGCTTATCCTTGAATTTGTGGATTACCACTTCAATGAAGAAACAAAGTATACTATTGATGAAGCTAAAGCTAGAAATACTACTTATGCGACAAGATTACAAGTAAAAGTAAGATTAATTAACAGGGAGACAGGTGAGGTTAAAGAACAAGAAATATTTATGGGTGATTTCCCTGTTATGACTGATTATGGAACGTTTATAATTAATGGTGCTGAAAGAGTTATAGTATCACAATTAGTTCGTTCCCCTGGTTGCTATTACGATATGACTTATGACAAAATAGGTAAAAAGCTTTATACTGCAACTATTATGCCAAATCGTGGAGCGTGGCTTGAATATGAAACAGACTCTAATGACATTTTTTATGTTAGAATCGATAAAGCTAGAAAATTACCAATCACATTATTGTTAAGAGCAATTGGTGTAGCTACAGATAGCCAAATTTTGGAATTGTTTGGTGAAGATGAAAGAATAGTTGAGACTCTTGAGAAAGACCCTATTAAAACAGAAGATGAGGCTTTAATTGAAATTTATAGAAGATTAAGACCTGGAGAAATGCCTTCTGTTGAAGCTGCAAGAAATTTAATGAATATGTTATTTTTTGACCCTAGAAGATATGACTTAACAAAAGTTGGACGTTATAAATATAATGATAAATTATCTTTAGCAAAAAGAATTAGAGGATTTATTTCTGCAGAAAGAATTGTAAATCCAGAGACTGGAGAGGTTTTAATTTCAAAAGATAAAATGATTACAGATGAAATTGCAGAAAATATCCAAGAATCAGGTATTAATGAAGTTACACTTAAAGTTGAAGATAAATTAGTTAAAGTTATTGGCAATGGAACGGTATGGCTAAGTAGCTTTGTTGATAATGTTGAAGAGCTAAAAAATGTTAAATTTGAAGAAAGAGTTAATTATGCTGTTTTGAAAGAAATTTTAGATAATGCTAAACCAAATGAAGATATATCTAAGATTTTAGAGGAAAACTATGAGAGATTATTACCAAATCATATTACTAAGGAAGATATTATTGCTTCTGTAAATTATTTAAATAATTTAGCTCATGGAATTGGTAATACGGATGACATAGACCATTTAGGAAATAGAAGAGTTAGGTCTGTTGGTGAATTATTACAAAATCAATTTAGAATTGGTATGACAAGACTTGAAAGAGTTGTTAGAGAAAGAATGGCTGTTCAAGATTTAGATATTGTTACACCACAATCTTTAATAAATATTAAACCAGTTGTATCTACTATTAGAGAATTTTTTGGAAGTAGCCAATTATCTCAGTTTATGGATCAAAATAATCCATTAACGGAACTTACTCATAAGAGAAGAATATCTACTTTAGGACCCGGTGGTTTATCTAGAGATAGAGCAGGTTTTGAAGTTAGAGATATTCACCATTCTCACTATGGTAGACTTTGTCCTATTGAAAGTCCAGAAGGACCAAACGTTGGACTTATTGGTTCACTTTCAACTTATGCAGTTATTAATAAATATGGATTTATTGAAACACCATACAGAATAATTGATAAGAAAAAAGGTGTTGCTACTGATGAAATTAGATATTTTGGTGCAAACGAAGAAGATAAATATATTATTGCTCAAGCAAATGAGCCTTTAGATAGTAAAGGAAGATTTATTAATTCAAAAATTAAAGTTAGATTTAAAGATGAGCTTTTGGAGGTTTCACCAGATCGTGTAGATTTAATGGATGTATCTCCAAAACAATTAGTTTCTGTTGGTGCTGCTTTAATACCATTTTTAGAGCATGATGATGCTAAGCGTGCTTTAATGGGTGCGAATATGCAACGTCAAGCAGTTCCTCTAATTAGTACAGATTCACCTATTGTTGGAACTGGCATGGAATATAGAACGGCCAAGGATTCTGGTGTATGTTTAATTGCTAAAGATGATGGTGTAGTTGAAAAAGTTACTGCTGATAGAATAGAAATTAAAACAAAATCTGGAATAGATACTTATAATTTAATTAAGTTTAAACGTTCTAACCAAGGAACTTGTTCAAACCAAAGACCTATTGTTGTTAAAGGTGAAAAAGTTAAAAAAGGACAAATTATTTGTGATGGACCTTCAACAGATAAAGGTGAATTAGCTCTTGGAAGGAATGTATTGATTGGATTTATGACTTGGGAAGGTTATAACTATGAAGATGCTATTTTAATTAGTGAAAAACTTGTTAAAGAAGATGCGTTAACTTCAATTCATATTGAGGAATATGATTGCGAATGTAGAGATACAAAGCTTGGTCCAGAAGAAATTACTAGGGATATTCCAAATGTTGGTGAAGATGCTCTAAAAGATTTGGATGAGCGTGGAATTATAAGAATTGGTGCAGAAGTTAAGTCTGGAGATATTTTAGTTGGTAAAGTTACTCCAAAAGGAGAAACTGAATTAACGGCTGAGGAAAGATTACTTCGTGCTATATTTGGAGAAAAATCAAGAGAAGTTAGAGATACATCTCTTCGTTGTCCACATGGAGAAGCAGGTACTATTGTTGACGTTAAAATATTTACTAAGGAAAATTCAGATGAATTAGGTACAGGTGTAAATGAAGTTATTAGAGTTTATATAGCTCAAAAGAGAAAGATTTCAGTCGGAGATAAAATGGCTGGACGTCATGGTAATAAGGGTGTTATTTCAAGAATTCTTCCAGAAGAAGATATGCCATTCTTACCAGATGGTACTCCTCTTGAAATAGTTTTAAACCCATTAGGTGTTCCTTCTCGTATGAATATTGGACAGGTGCTTGAAGTTCATTTAGGGTATGCAGCTAAGGCATTAGGATTTAAAGTTGCTACTCCAGTTTTTGATGGAGCGAATGATGAAGATTTCAAAGAAATTATGGAAAAAGCTGGTATTCCTGCATCAGGAAAGACAATACTTTATGATGGCAGAACAGGAGAACCTTTTGATAATGAAGTTACAGTTGGTATCATGTATATGCTTAAACTACATCACCTTGTAGATGATAAGATACATGCTCGTTCTACTGGACCATATTCTTTAGTTACTCAACAGCCACTTGGAGGTAAAGCTCAATTTGGAGGTCAGAGATTTGGAGAGATGGAAGTTTGGGCCCTAGAGGCTTATGGTGCAGCATATACATTGCAAGAAATTTTGACAGTGAAATCTGATGATGTCGTTGGTAGAGTCAAGACTTATGAATCAATTGTAAAAGGAGAAAATATTCCAGAACCTGGAATTCCAGAAAGCTTTAGAGTATTAGTAAAAGAATTACAAAGTTTAGGATTAGATATTAGATTATATAATCAAAGTGACGAAAATGAAGTTGAAATTCTTGAAGATGTAGGAGATGATGATATTTCTTTAAATATTACCTCGCCTGTAGTTGAAGATGAAGATTTGCCGGATAATATGATAATTGAAAATGAAGACGGAAATGTTGCAGAGGAAGAAGAAGAGGAATTTGAAGATGATGATATTTTTGGCGAAGACGATATGCTAATTGATGATTCATTTGATGATGATGACAATTAAATTAATGAAAAAGAGCTGTAGAAGTATTTTTGAGCGTACAGGACTTGATAGTTAATTTATATGGAAGGAGAAATATAAAATGGTTGATTTAGAAGTTTTTGACCGTATAAAGATTGGTCTTGCATCTCCAGAAAAGATTAGAGAATGGTCTAAAGGAGAGGTTAAGAAACCTGAAACAATTAATTATAGAACTTTAAAACCTGAAAGAGATGGTTTGTTCTGTGAAAAAATATTTGGACCTACAAAAGATTGGGAATGTCATTGTGGAAAATATAAAAGAGCAAGGTATAAAGGTATTATTTGTGATAGATGTGGAGTAGAGGTTACTAAATCTAAAGTAAGAAGAGAAAGAATGGGTCATATTGAGCTTGCTGCACCAGTCTCTCATATTTGGTATTTTAAAGGTATCCCAAGCAGACTTGGTTTAATGCTTGATGTAACACCTAGAGCACTTGAAAAAGTTTTATACTTTGCAGCATATATAGTAACTGACCCAGGTAATACATCTTTGGTTAGAGGTCAAGTTATTACAGAAAAAGAGTACAAAGAAACGGAAGAAAAATATGGCACAGGTTCTTTTGAAGCTGGTATGGGAGCTGAAACAGTCCAAAAAATGCTTAAAGAGATTGATGTTGAAAAGTTATCAGCTGATCTTAAAAAAGAGCTTGAAAAAGCTTCAGGACAAAAGAAGGCTAAAATTATTAAAAGACTTGAAACAGTAGATAGCTTTAGACTTTCTGGCAATAAACCTGAATGGATGATTCTTGAGGTTTTGCCTGTAATTCCTCCAGATTTAAGACCAATGGTTCAATTAGATGGTGGAAGATTTGCTACATCAGATTTAAATGATTTATATAGAAGAATTATAAATAGAAATAATAGATTAAAAAGACTTTTAGAACTTGGAGCACCTGAAATAATTGTAAGAAATGAAAAGAGAATGTTACAAGAAGCAGTAGATAGTTTGATAGATAATGGTAG
>CAYNYD010000012.1:0-5747 GCA_964401375.1 uncultured Eubacteriales bacterium
CATATCCATACAAATTAGTAGCTGAAAAAGGTGCATATTTACTTAAAGCTTCAGCACTGCCTGAAATTTTTTCATAATTTTTATCAGCATCAACTTGTACTTCTTCTAAAACTCCTGTTGAATTATTTAAAAATCCAGAAAGCTCTCCACCAAGATCAGAAAAATCAATATTATCTTTTAAAGTAAATTTTCCTTTATCTGTAACATAAACTATATTCGCACCATCTGTTGAAATATCAGTCACCTTTGCTTTATCAATAAATCTATAATTGCCAAAATGTTCTTCTAAAAGCGATACACTTGAGTCTGCTCTTTGATTAGATGAAATCATATTCCAAACTAAAATAGCAATATCTCCCCTATTAGCAGGATTTTCTGGCAAAATATTATCTATTCCAGCATTTAATCCAATTCTGTTCATTTCATTAATATAAGCCAAATACCAAGTACTTCCCAAATTTTCATTTAAATTAGTATAACCCATACATCTTAAAATAATTGCAACAGCTTCTGCATAAGATACCGAATTATCTGGTTTAAATGTTCCATCGCTGTAGCCATTTAAATACCCTAAACTTGCTACCTTCAAAATATATTCCTTTCCCCAATTTCCTTCAATATCTGTAAATGTCTTTGAAATAGTTCCACCATTATCGCCAATAACATTTATAATCATTTTTGAAAGTTCTGCCCTTGTAACAAGTTTTTCAGGATTATACGTAGCATTAGTAGTGCCATTAATAATATTTAGATATGAAAGTCTATCAACTGCATACTCACAATTCATATTTGCAGTATCTTCAAAAGTTGATGCATTGACAACAGTTGATGCCAAAATAAAAATAAATAATACTACTAATAATTTTTTCATAAGTACATCTCCCTTATAAGGTTCATTTAATTCTCAATAAACATTTGCATTTCATTAATATAATTTTCTGTATTACCTAATTTAATAGAATACTTTAAATAGCAGTTAAAAGGCTCTTTATTCCAGCTAAACTCAATACCCTTTACAGCAATAGACATGTAGCCATATGGAGTATTTATTGTAGAGCAAAATTCTTTTTCAATCTCAATTCTCAACTCCATTTCTGGTTTTAATATATAAAAAATATTATTTTTATATTTTATCTCATAATTATCATATTCAATTCTAAATCCTTTATCAAAAAAAACTATATTGCAATTATGCTTTTCTTCAACCATATCTGTATGAGATTCAAAAATCTGTTTACTCTTAATAATCAAATTCATCTAATATTAACCTAACTTTCCTGATTTTGTTCCAGCAACAGCATTTTCATTTGCATTAATTATATTAGAATTATATGTATAATTATTTTTTAACTTTTCTTCATGCTCTTCTTCAGCAATTTTAATTATTTCATCAATAAGCTCAGAATAAGAAAGTTCACCTTTAAAATTCCATAAATAAAATGCCATAGAACCTGGAATAGTATTAATTTCATTTATATAAACTTTTTCATCAGATTTATCAATAATAAAATCAACTCTTACAACGCCTTTTGCACATAAAACTTTAAAAGCTTTCTTAGTATAATCCCTAATATCTGCTGTTTGCTCATCTAAAATATTTGCAGGAACTTCTCTAGACATTCTTGACATACCATTTAAGTCACTGCCATTGACATCAAGTGATTTTGTACCAGCACTTGCCAATTTGTTATTTTTCCCACCATTTAAATATTTATCTTCAAAAGTTAAAAATTCAGCCCAATTAATAGGTCTTTCGCAAACAGAGACCTTAACATTATCTGCTCTGCCTATTGCAGAACAATTAACTTCAACTACATTTTCAACAGCTTTTTCAACAATAATTCTTTCATCATAACTAGCAGCAACTTCTATAGCAGTAATTAAACCTTCTCTTTCTCTTACTTTGCTAATTCCAATACTAGAGCCCAAATTCGAAGGCTTTACAAACATAGGATATTCCAAAGTATCTTCAACTTTTGAAATTATTCTATCTCTATCTTTTTCCCACTCTCCTCTTAAGAAATATGTATAAGGTAAAACTGGAATATTATTAGCTTCAAAAATATTCTTCATTATAATTTTATCCATACCAATACTTGCACCTAGTACTCCAGAAGAAGTATAAGGAATATTAGCAAGTTCAAGTAAACCCTGAAGTGTACCGTCCTCACCATTCATGCCATGCATAGCAGGTATAACAACATCTAATTTTACATAAGAAGTTTTTCCAAAAATACCAGTTCCTTCAATCATTAATTCTGGTTTATTGGGCAATATAACACCTTTCTTCAAAACAGATTTTTTCTCTTCAAAGTTTTTATATAATGTCATATCTAAAAGTTCTTGTCCTGTATACCACTCTCCATCAGAATGTATATATATAGGAATAACATTATATTTATTCTTATTAATATTTTCAATTAATTGAATTCCTGTTATAACAGAAACATCATGTTCACATGTAACACCGCCAAAAACTACACCTACATTTTTCATAATAACCCTTTCCTTTCTTTATTTGCAAAGCATACACAATTAATTTCTACTATTCATTATAATTATCTGGTAAATCATTTTCAAATAAAATTATATCACCAGTTTCTGTAAGCTCTGCTAGTTTATTTGTAGCATCATTCAAATTTGCTACAACATAAATATTCATTTTATCAAAACCTTTTTTTATAAGTCCTTCCTCAATAGGTTTACTTCTCTTTATTCCTACCAATATAGCAATATCTATACAATCTGCCATATATTCTCCAAATTCCATATTAAACTTTTTTTCTTCCTCCCCAAGTTCAACCATTCCTGGAGTAATAACAATTTTTCTACCTTTAAAACTTTTTAAAACATCAATAGCAGCCTTACTTCCAACTGGATTAGAATTAAACGCATCATCAATTACAATAGTACCATTAGCATTTGGAATTATTTGAAGTCTATGTTCAATAGGTTGTATATTCATAACACCTCTTGTAATTTGTTCCTTTGAAAGACCCAAATTAACAGCAATTGCAATTGCTCCAAGAATATTTTGAATATTATGCTTTCCAAGTAACTTACTAACACATTTAATATTTCCAATTGGTGTTACTGCCGTAAATTCACAACCATTTGATGACATTTTAATATTCTTTGCATAAACATCCGTATAAGCATTGTCAACACTATAGCATACTTTTTTCCTATTTTTTTCTTCTTGATACAACCTTGTACAATAGCTATCATCTCTTGGCAAAAAGATAATTCCATCATTAGGAATAGCTTTAATTAATTCGGCTTTTGTACTAGCAACGTTTTCAATCGATCCAAATGTTTCAAGATGCTGAGGTCCAATAGAAGTAATAATACCAATTTGAGGATATACAAAATCACAAATTTTTCTAATGTCACCTTTATGTCTTGCACCCATTTCGGAAATAAAAACTTGATGTTCTGGTTTTAATTCTTTTCTGATTATTTTGACATTGCCCATTATTGTATTATAACTTTCAGGAGTCGCCAAAACATTATATTTTTCACTAAGTATCGTTTTTAAAATCATCTTAGTGCTCGTCTTGCCATAACTACCAGTTATACCAATACGAATTATATTTCTATATTTTTTCCTTAAAAGTTTAAATCTTGCACTATTTATATAATGGTCGTTAATAAGTAGTTCAGTTGGATAAGCAAATAAAGCACCAATAGAAACCACAATAGGCATTGTAAGAATCATTACAGAATAAATAAAAATTTTTTGTGCATATCCTAAAAATACGGCTTCTACATCTGGAAGGCTTGACACATCCAATGACAACGATGTCTCTAATAATAATGTTGTAATAAAGCACCAAAAAATTAACCTTTTAACTCTAGCAGTATATACTAACTTCTTTTTTGCATTTTCCCTTTCTTTTTTCCACTTAATTATACTCTTTATAGTAGAAATATAAAAAATCAATTCATATATAATCCATTGTACAAGATAAATTAAAATCTTTTCATTTCTAGAAATATTAAATTTATAATATAATATCACATCTACAACTATTATGCTAAGAAAATATATAGAACATAAAACAAAATTTTTCAAATTTGAGAGAAAAGCTTGCTTTGGACTTCTTATCATCCATCTAAAATAATCTCCAAATTGGTACCCTTCCTGCTGAAAAATGTGTATTGCTTTCGGTAAACAAAACATGAAAAGTAAAATAATGCATACAGAAGCAATTTGTGCAATATATAACATAATATCTAATGTAATTTTCATTTCTATTTACCTCCCAAAAAATTTTCTACAATTAAATTATACTCTCTTGAAGCATCTAAATACGAAAAATGTCCTGCATTTTTTAAAACAACTAATCCACTATCTTTTATCTCTTGTTCCATTTTTTTAGCCATATATAATGGAGTATCTGTATCATTTTCTCCCCATATTAATAAAGTTGAATTTTTTATATCTTTTAAATTTTTCTTTAAATCCAAACTTATAACTTTATTAAATGTTTGCCTCATTACATCAGATTGTAGCATACTATAATCACTTGAACCATATTTTTTTCTAAGTTTATTTAATTTATCTTCATATTGTTCTTTTGATGTAAAAACTTTCAAGAAAAACTTTCCAAGTTTATAGCTTTTTATTTTAATCCATTTCATCAATGTAATTTTTTTCTTCAAACCTGCTGCATCTGTTAAGACAATTTTATTAAACAAATTCGGATAATTTGATGCTAAATATATAATAACCCTTCCACCAAAAGAATGTCCAATAACATCTGGTTTAGTTATATTTAATTTTTCCATAAATTCTTTTACCATTTCTGAATACTCAGGGACTCCCCATGCATAAGGTGGTAATGAACTTTTGCCACCCTGACCTGGAAAATCTAAAACAACTACTTTTCTTGTATTCATAAAATACTGCCATATTGGAGCCATAGCAGGAATCGAACCCATCCAACCATGTAGAATTAAAAGAGTTTTTTCACCAGAACCAAAAATTTCATAATTAATATCTGTATCTTTTATTCTTATATTCATAGTTCCTCCACATTAACATTAGTATGCTTATATTTTATTCTTAATACACTCAAAAAGCAATTAATTAATCCTATTTTTATTAAAAAAACTGCTAATCTGTAAAAGATAGCAGTTTTTTATATATTATTACATTCTTTCTACTCATAATAAAAGCAGGTAATCAAATAATAGATTTTCATAATACAAAAAATAATATAAATATTTTAAGTATAACTTATCATAAAGAATATTTTAATTTATCTTATGGTAATTACATTCTCACTATATTGTTCAAAAGATTCAAGAACTTCATGGCTTCCTTCTGGTCTTGCTTGATGAGTTATCTTTATCCTATACGTATAACCTGTTGGAACTGTTAATGTATCCTCAATAGTTGCTGAAAAAAATGATTGTCTTTCCCATGTATAATAATTTGTCCATGTGCCACCTTTTAAATATTCTAATTCAACCATTGTATAAGCATCATATTGTGGTGGTGTCGTTGTTGAACCAAAAATATCAATTTTATCAGTTCCAGCCTTTTCAAAGCCATATGAACAGGTAATCAGCTTATCCCATATTGGTTCAATTCCTGGTTCAGACTCAGCTGCAAAAGTTACTACTCCCAATGATATAGACATCAAAGCAAGCATAGTTACTAACATAACTTTTAAAAACTTTTGCTTCATAGTTCCCTCCATAATTATTTGATTACACTTATACAACTAAAAATTTTTTTA
>CAYNYD010000012.1:5847-19370 GCA_964401375.1 uncultured Eubacteriales bacterium
TTCTACTAACCAATCATATCCTTCTTTTTTACTTGTAATAATTTCACTATATTCGTCTTTCACATTTAAAAAGAAACTCGCAATATCTTTTCCCCAAGTTGCAAAACTAGTTATCGTTATTCCAGAAATCAAAACAACTGCAACTAAAACAGAAGCAACCTTTTTGTATAATGGTATTCTTTTATGAACTCCTTCTACGTTTCTAGCCAGAGCAAAAATTTTCTCCATAGCTTTTTTATGTTCTTCTGAAAATTCCACTTCAGGAACTTCTTCAATTTCTGTATTATTCAATTCTTCAATTATTTCTAGCTTAGCTACCCCAATTAAATTATCTAGCATTTTTTCTAATGTTTTCTCGTCCATCATCTAGCCCTTCCTTTCTAAGTATTTCTAACAGTTTAGTCTTTGCTCTGGTCATCCTCTTTTTCAATGTTTCATAATTTTCGCCAAGTAAAATAACTGTTTCATCCCTTGAATACCCATATATTTTTTCTAGTAATATAATTTCTCGATAACTTTCTGGCAGTTCTCCAATAGCTTTAATTATTCTATTTGAAGTTTCTTTTTCTATAACAGCATCCGAAACTTCTTTAATTGATGCACTTGAAATATTTGAAGATTCAATTGTATCAATAACATCATCTTGAGTATTTAAATATATTCTTTTTTTATAAATATCTTTAGCAACATTTCTAACAACTATTTTTAAAAAGTTACATGTCAATCCTACTTCAGCTTCATCAATTTTATCCATACAATGCAATAACTTCATAAACGTTTGCTGCAAAGCATCTTCAGCATCATGAGCATCACACAAAATATTATAAGCTTCTTTATACATTATATTTTTATATTTTTCATACACTCTTTCAAGTTTAGAAAAATCTTTATCTTTCTTTGCCTTAAACACCACTATTCCTCCATCTCATATTACAATTAAATACTATTCTTATTTGGC
Source organism: uncultured Eubacteriales bacterium (assembly GCA_964401375.1). Classification (GTDB taxonomy): domain Bacteria; phylum Bacillota; class Clostridia; order TANB77; family UBA1234; genus UBA1234. The sequence continues at coordinate 6,806 of CAYNYD010000012.1, forward strand.
AAAACATTTTTATAAATAGTATTCTAAACAGTATGAATTTAGTTATCACGTGCATTACGCTGTCTAGTTTACCATGATATTCTTCTATTTTCAAGTGAAGAAAAAATTATTCAAAAAATTTAAACAACTTTTTCAAAAAATCTTCTTTTTTTCCACAATTTTTTCTTCTTTTTATCTTTTGTTTTATCTGATTGTTTATCGCTACTCATATCATGTATTTCTTTTGATTTTTTATTTTTTTTATTATGATCTTTATTTTTTATTTTTTCTGATTCTTTCTGATTTTTATTATCTGTTTTTTCTGCTATTTCATTTTCTAGCTTTATAATTTCTTTTTCTAATGCCATTTTTCTTAATTCTAATCCTTCTAAATCATTCCTCAACTCTTCAGATTTTCTATTATAATATGCTCTTCTTTTTAAATATTCTTCCGTCAAAGCCTCTTTATCTTTTCTATTTTGCTCATCATAATCATGTTGTAATCTATCTTTCTTTTCTTGAAGTTCAGATATATTTTTTTTCAATTCTTGACGTTTCTCTTTCTCCTTTCTTCTATATAATCCCTCAAGTTCATTTAAATCATATTTTAACTCCATAGTTTTCTTTCGTGTATGACGTAAAAAATTTTGATATGCAAAATCATTTGCAGCAGCATTAACATATCTTACAAAAAATCTTTTTATTTTCATTCTAAGTTTCAAATGCTCTCCTCCTTTATTTTATCAAAAGTGAACAACATATTTAAAAACTAGTAATAACAAAATAAAGGGACAAAAATACATTAGAAAAGAAAAAATTATAAAATTTGTTCAACTTCAGTAAACAAAAATTCAACTGTATTATTTAACCTTTTAGAAATAATGATAGCTTCTTTTACAGTAGTTGCAACTTTACCCATTTCTTTTTTATAATAAGTAGCAGGAGTTTTAGATATTAGTTCTGACATATCATTTATGGTTAAACCTTCAATTTTTCTTATAATTTCTAAATTTTTATACATAAAAACACCTCCATCGTGTTTATTGTATTTCATAATATGAAATATGTCAATATCTAAAATTCCTTTAAAAACATTTTATGAAAACAGTATATCAATTTCATCATATGAAAGTTATAATATGTAAATAAGGAGGGGCAAGAATATGAATAAAAAATCTATTTTAAGTGAAAGAATGAAGAAACTTCGTAAAGAATGTAAGTATACTCAAGAACAAGTTGCCAAAAAATTAAATATTTCTGTTGCAGCTTTGTCTCGTTATGAAACTGGGGCATTTGAGCCAAAATCAGTTGATTTAATTGTTGATTTAGCAATTTTATATAAAGTATCTACTGATTATCTACTTGGAAAAACAGATGCAAGAAATCCTGAAATTGATTTTGACAAACTTGATATTGGTTTATCAAGTCAAACATATGAAAACCTTACAGAATCACAAAAAGAAAAAATAAAAAAAATAATTTCAATAATAGTAAATGAGTAAAAAATACTTAGAGGATAGTAGAAATGCTATCCTCTAATCATTTATTACATTATTAATCTTAACATATTTATAGAATTATGTTGATCAATTTTACTATAGCTTAAGCCTCTTTTTTATTTTACCTATATTAATTTTGCGCTTACTTAAGCCTCAATAATATCTGAAATCTCTTTAAGTTTAGGTACAGGTTCTTTAGAAAATTTATAAGAATTTCTTAAAAACTCAACTTGTAATAAACCTTTAGTTTCATCATTTGTATGAATATACATTATTGGTTCTCCAGATTTTACAAAATCGCCAACCTTTTTTTCAACTTCAATTCCAACATAATAATCCACTGTATCTTCTTTTTTAAGTCTTCCTCCTCCAAGATTTACAACCGTTTGACCAATATTTTTTGCTTCTATTTCAGCAACATATCCATCAACATGGCTATTTACAGGTATTCTATATTTAGCTTTCATTAATAACTCTGGTTCATCTACAACTCTAGATTCGCCCCATTGTCTACTCACAAATTCTTTAAATTTTGCTAAGCCTGCACCTGAATCAATTTGATTTTGAATCAATTTGATATTTGTAACTATATTTTCTCCTTTATCTGCAAGTTTTAACATATATGCCCCTAAAAGACAACAAACATTTATTACATCTTTTTCACCTTTTCCGTGAAAGTATGTCTATTGCCTCTTTAGTTTCAAGTGCATTTCCACAGTATCTACCTAAAGGTTGATTCATATTTGTTAAAACTGCAACTGTCTCTTTACCAGCCATATTTCCTATATCCACCATCGTCTGTGCTAATTTTCTTGCTCTAATCTCATTTTCCATAAATGCACCACTACCATAAGTTACTTCTAGCAAAATTTTGTCTGCACCAGCAGCTAATTTCTTACTCATTATGCTTGAAGCAATAAGTGGTACGCTTTCCACTGTGCCTGTAACATCTCTAAGTGCATATAATTTTTTATCTGCAATTGCAATATTTTCAGATTGTCCCATTATAGCTATTCCAATTCTTTTTACATTACGAATAAATTCGTCCATTTCAAGATTTGTTCTAAAACCTGGTATTGAATCTAATTTATCTATAGTTCCTTGTGTATATCCAAGCCCTCTGCCAGACATTTTTGCAACAGGCACTCCCAAACTAGCAACAAGGGGCATTACTACCATTGTTACTTTATCTCCTATTCCTCCCGTACTATGCTTATCTACTTTTATACCTGGAATTTCAGATAGATTCACAATTTCACCAGATTTTGCCATTGCAAGTGTTAAATCAAAAATTTCTCTTTCTGACATACCATTCAAATATATTGCCATTAGCAAACTAGATGCTTGATAATCTGGTATATTTCCTAAAGAATATTCTTTTATAAAAAAATCTATTTCTTCTTCAGTAAGTTCTTTGCAGTCTCTCTTTGCTTTAATAATCTCATTCATATTCATTTTAAGCTCATCCCCCTTCCTCACCATATTTACAATGCACATATAACAATTAAAAACATATTCTTTTAAACAGTAATATCATCTTTAATCGAATTAAATTTACTTTCCCCAATTCCAGATACATTCATTATATCTTCAATAGAATTAAAATATCCGTTTTCTTCTCTATATTTTATTATTTTTTCTGCTGTACTTTCTCCAATTCCAGTCAATGTCGTCAGTTTTTCTTTATCAGCAGTATTAATATTTACAACACCAGATTCTTCTTTATTATTCTCCTCGTTATTATTTTCGTTATTAACGACTACTTTTGCTGGGATTACAATTTTTTGTTCATCATTTACAATGCTAGATAAATTTATTCTAGTCAAATCTGCATCTTCTGTTTCTCCACCAGCTTCTTCAATAAGTTCAAACAATCTTGTTCCGTATTTAGTTTTTATCAAACCGGGATTATTTACACATCCCTCAATATGTACATATATATATTCATCTTCTGTTTCTAAATCTTCTTTTATTAATATTTCCTCTTTTGGAAATAAAACATAGCCCAGAATAGTTAAAATAATAAAAGCCCCAAGTGCTAACGCACATTTAACTTTATTATTCATACTTATTCTCTTTCCTTTCTATAGGCATAAATTTATTGAAAAATAATTGCCCAATTATTTTTCAGTTTTTTCGCCTTGTCCTCATTATACAAAATATATTTAAAAAAAGCAATACACAAGAATTTCATAAATTTAATGTACTTATACCTTGCATATTTGTATATATTTATGTAAAATATTAATATAAATATGGAGGAAGTTATTGATGCGTATTTTATTTTTAATTTTATTAACCATTTTTATTTTTATTATACCTGTAAATCTATTCGCTGTGGAAATTACAAGTCCAAATGCAATTTTAATAGAAATGGAATCTGGAAAAGTTTTATACGAAAAAGAAGCAGATAAACCAATATATCCAGCTTCAACTACTAAGATTTTGACAACTATAATGGCAATAGAAAATTGTGATTTAAATGAAGAAGTTACTGCAAGCTATAATGCTATAATGAGCGTTCCATGGGATGGATCTACAGCTGCTATTCAAGTTGGTGAAACTTGGACTGTACAACAATTAGTAGATGCAATGATGGTCTGTAGCGCAAATGAAGCCGCTAACATTATTGCAGAACATATTGGTGGAGATATTGAAAGTTTTGCAAGCATGATGAATGCTAGAGCAAAGGAATTAGGTGCAACATCTACAAACTTTGTTAATCCCAATGGATTACATGATGAAAATCATAAAACCACAGCTAGAGATATGGCTTTAATAGCAAGATATGGAATGCTGAATCTTCCATCATTTAGAAAAGCTGTAACACTACAAAAATTTTCTTTGCCTAATACAAGTATATATGACAAAGGTAATAGAAATTTTACAAATACAAATACAATGATTATTCCTGATTCAACTTATTTTTATGAATATTGTACTGGAATAAAGACTGGCTATACTAGTAAATCACTTAATTGTATTGTTGCTAGTGCTAAAAAAGATGGTGTTGAATTAATTGCTGCTGTATTCGGTGCTACAGGAGCATTAAATAGAACAAACGATACAAAAGCTTTATTTGAATATGGTTTTTCACAATTAAAAAACGAAAAATTTTTATCTGCAAATTCTATAATTGACAATATAAAAATAAATGGTGCATCTCTTGATGCAAATACTGTTGATTTAGTTATTTCTGGAGATATTACACATACTATACCTATAGACAAATCTATTACAGATTATCCACCTGTAATAACTTTAAATAATAATATTAAAGCTCCAATCGAATCTGGGGATATACTCGGAACTATATCTTACGATATTGAAGGTGTTTCTTATAACTATAATTTAATCGCAAGAAATAGTGTTGGACATATATTAAATAATGTTAAGACAGCTGTTGTTTCGACAGCAAAAGTTATTGGTACAATAATTCTATGGTCTGTAGTAACTATAATATGCTTGTTCATATTACTTGTATTACTAAGAGTCGCCGTACTTACTAAAAAACAGAAAATTCGTAAAAGAAGAATGACGTTATATAATTCTAGATTTAGATAAAATTTATTTAATACAACAAGATATTCATGCTTTAGTAAAAAGTATGAGGACGATAGACAATCGCCCTCATATTTTTTAGATTCAATTGTTTGACGATACTAATTCCTTTTCAAGATTCTCATTAATATATTCAATTATTTTCGTTTTATCTTTAAATGAAGTCTTTGAATTTTTTATATATAAATCCATTACATCTATTATCTTTTCATTTGTCATTCCTTCTGGATTTAAAATATGCTCTAAACTTATATTAAAATAATCGGATATAATAACAGCATCACTTACTGAGATATCCCTTCTCCCAATTTCCCAACTAGATACTTTTGAACGACTCATACCTAATTCTTTACCAAGTTCTAATTGTGTTAATCCTTTTTTTAATCTTAATTCTACTAAATACTCTGAAATTTTTTTATTCATTTGCACACCTCTTTCAAGTTAAAAACCTAGTTGCTTAAATTTCAGGGACAAATTACATTATAAAAAAACCTTAATATTTTTTATTTTCAATTTCACTATATTGTAAAAGTTCCTCCTGGAGTATCTAATAGCATAAAGATTTTTTCCTCATTGCCATTTTCAATATTAATATAAACTATAAATTCTCTATCTTCAATTTTCCCTCTAAATTCATAAGCTGTTACCTCTGTTTTCCAATCTGTAGGGATTACTGTAACATTTCTAGAAACTATTTCAAGTTTAGGGTTAAGCTTTTTCTCAGCATCTTGCATTGAAATTTTAGCAATTGGAATGTCTCTTTCATGATGTGAGTTTAAATAGCTAAGAGCTTCTATTCCTAAAATTTCACCATTGTCAAGTGCAACTTTGATTTTAATCAAATCAGGGTAACATATAACTCCACTGTCATTATACGCATAATTAATAGTCAAAATACCATTTTGATTAGTAAAATATGACTCTTTCATATTTGTAAACCCATGATTATCAAGATATTCTTTTCCAATATTCTTTGCTTGCTCTTTCAAAATATTTTCTTCTTTTACCTCTCTATAAATATCCATCCACAAAACATCTCCACCTTGTTCTGTAATATTTATATAACCTTTACTACCATTTTGTAATACAAATTCAAAATTAAATGCTTTTATATTTCCTTCTACAGTACCATTACTTTTTAATTCCTTTATTTCAGATTTATCAATATATTCATAAACTTTCTCTTGGGCCTCACCTTCCGTATATACCTTTTCACCTAACCCCATAGGAGAGCTACTTGTCATATGTTCAGAAAAAGGTCCATCATAAATTAATCCTTCATAATCTTGCATATCTTCTTCTATTTTTGAAAAACTATCTTTGGATATATTTGCAACTTCTTGGGCCAAAAACGCAGTGTTTTCTTTCTTTGTAAGCTCATCCCATGAAATACTATTACTAGAAAAATCTTGAGCCAGTTCTTGCAAAGTTGAATTTAACGTTTGACATGTTTTATAATAATTATTTAAATTTTCGTAATCTTTATCTTCTAGCGATTTTCCATCAATTAATTTATTAGTTAAACTATAAGAATAATCACTTAACTGATTAAAAAATTTTACTGCATTGTTAAGTACATTATTCTCTGTCGGTATTTGTGAAAGTGAAGATTGTGCTAAATCTGCTTTTCTCCATAAATTACTAAGAGTCTTAGCAGAATAATTTGAAGTACTTGTAATTTGAGCTTTAGCAAGTAAAACCTCCACATTGTCTACATATTCAATCAATTCATAAAATGCTTTATTATACGAATTTGACAATGTCTGCTTTGTTTCTTTATTTTGCATTCCCAAATATAAAGCTAACAAAAAGAAAACAATTATAGCAATTGCTGAAAGTCTTAATCCTCCACTTATATTAATTTTTTTATTCCAAATATTATTCAAAATTTACCACCTCTATGTTATTTTTTTCTAAATCTGTTTTAATATACACAAAATTATTTTTTTATGATAAAATAATTTTAAATATTATGTTATTTAATACAAACACTTTTCTTGAATAATATAAAAAGTTTTTGCTATATCATAATAAGATTGGAGGAATAAATTTGAAAAAAATAGTTATTTTATATGCCGCAGTTGGAGGTGGACATTTTAAAGCTGCTGAAGCAATAAAAAATTATATAGATGAAAATTATTCTGATTGCGAAACTGTAATGCTTGATGCATTGAAATATACAAATAAAGCAATAGATAAAATAGTTATAAATTCTTACGTAAATATGGCTAGATATTCACCTGAACTATGGGGAGATATATATAAATTAAGCTCAAAACAATATTCAGTTGCCAATTTTAGCAATGCTGTTCAAAGACTATTATCTATAAAACTTTTAAAATACTTTAAAGAAGAAAATCCAGATATCATCGTATCAACCCATCCATTTGTTACAGAAATGTGTGCTGTAATAAAAAAGAAAGGTAAAATTAACTCTAAATTAAATGTAATTATAACTGATTATGCTTCACATAGATTTTGGGAATTAAAACCTGAGTATGTAGATAACTATTTTGTTGCAAACAAAGATATAAAATATTCTATGATTTTTAATGGAATACCTGCAAATAAAATAAATATAACTGGTATTCCAGTTGGCCCTGCTTTTTTAAAAACTTATGACAAATCAAAAATATATGAATATTTTGGACTTTCTAAAGACAAAAAAACAGTGCTAATCTTTGGTGGTGGAGAATATGGACTTTCAAATGTAAAAAATTTTTATAATGGTTTATTAAATGTAGATGAAGATATACAAATTGTAACAATTGCTGGCAGGAGAGCCAAATCACAAAAAATGTTTTCAGAGCTTGCACAAAATTCTAATAAAAAAGTTTTAATTTTAGGTTATACAGATAAAGTCCCAGAATTAATGCAAATTTCTGATTTAGTTATTTCAAAACCAGGTGGTCTTACAACTACTGAAATTCTAATAAGCAATGTACCATTTGTAATTATCAATCCTATTCCCGGTCAAGAAGAAGAAAATGCACAATTTTTGTTAAATAACGGTGCAGCTGTAAGAATATATGATAGTAAAAAATCTAAACCATTCTTAGATAATCTTCTTACAGATAATATACGAATTGAAAATATAAAGTTAATGCAACGTCATATTGCAAAACCAAATTCAACAAAAGATATAGTTGAAAAAATATTAAGTTAAAATAGAAGAGAAATCATATTTCTCTTCTATTTTCAAATGCTTTCATAAGAGTAACTTCATCAACATATTCTAAATCACCACCAATAGGAATTCCATGTGCAATCCTTGTGGTTTTTATATTAAATGGTTTTACTAGTTTTGAAATATACATTGCTGTAGCTTCACCTTCAACATTTGGATTAGTTGCCAAAATTAGTTCTTTAACATTCTCGTTTCCTATTCTTGAAATAAGTTCTTTTATTTTTATATCATTAGGACCAATTCCATTCATCGGAGAAATAGCACCATGTAAAACATGATAAACACCATTATATTCATGTGCTCTCTCTATAGAAACAATATCTCTAACGTCTTCGACAACACAAATAACTCCTTTATCTCTCTTTGCATTAGAACATATTGAACATGGATCTGTATCTGTTATATTATTACAAATTGAACAGTAACGTAAATTTTTTCTAGCATCTACTATTGTATCAGCAAATTTAACTGCATCTTCATAAGGAGAATTAAGAATATGAAACGCAAGTCTCACTGCAGTCTTGTGCCCAATTCCTGGTAGTTTTTCAAACTCCTCAATCAACTTCTCTATTGAAACACTAAATGCCATAATTTATCCTCTTCCTTTTGTACCCTAATATAAAAAAATTATAATAATCCATTAATGCCATTAGGTACATTATATCTTCTCATTTCTGCTTCAACAAGAGCTTCTGCCTTTTCAAACCCCTCATTCAAAGCAGATAATATTAAATCTTGTAGCATTTCAACATCATCTTTGTCAACAACTTCTGGATTAATTTTTATTGCTTTAACCTTCTTTTTACCATTCATCGTAATAGTTACAGCACCACCACCAGTTGCTACATCAAATTCTTTCGCTTCAATATCAGCTTGAGTTTTTTCCATATCAGCTTGCATTTTTTGAGCTTGTCTTAATAATTGATTCATATTTGCTCCACCCATACCTGGGAATCCACCATGTTTTGCCATTTTTATCATCCTTTCACAAAAACATATTTTACTTTATAATCTTTTTTTGTAACCTCTATAACAGCCTCTTTTATAGCCTTTTTGGTATCTTCTTGTTGCAAATACTGTTTACTTGCATCATCTAAAATAGAATTAAAAATAATATGTATCATTCCATCTTCAGCTTCGACTATATCAGAATTAGTTAAAATAGCATACATTCTCATTTTGCTATTTTCTTTCAATTTTGTCAATACCCCCATTTTTAGTGATGTTCCTACTGAGTTTGTTTTTTCCTCTGCATTAGATATATTATCTGATCGCAAAATTTTGTCATTAGAATCTTTTACAGAATTTATCTTAATACTGTTATTTTCTGCACTGTCAAGGACTACCTTTAAAACCCCCGTTTCAAAGGCTACTTCACTATCAGTACTCCATTTCATTTCATTTTGAACATTAGATAATTTTGAGATTAAGAAAATTAACTTCGTGCTTTCAATATTTTTTCCTAATGTATTCATAACTTCTTTTTCTGAATCATTGAAACCTTGTAAATCTCCTGCTGTCTTAAAAATTAAAATATCTCTTAAAAATTTAATACTTTCTAATAAAAATACTTCCAAATTCTTTCCTTCTGAAATTATTTTCTCCATAAACTTAACTAATCCTTCATTATTAGCAAAAATTATTAATTCAGCAAATTCTTTCAAATACTCAAATTCTGGTATTCCAACAAGCTCCCTAACTTTACTCTCAGAAATATTAGTATCCCCATCACTAATGCACCTATCTAATATACTATAAGCATCACGCATTGCACCATCGGACATTCTAGCTATTAACTTAATTGCTGAATCATCTATATTTATGCCTATTTTAGTAGCACATTTTTTTAAAGTTTTCTCTATATCCTCTAAAGATATTCGTTTAAAATCAAACCTTTGACATCTAGATAATATTGTAACTGGCAACTTTTGTGGTTCTGTAGTTGCCAAAATAAACACAACGTGTGCTGGTGGCTCTTCTAATGTCTTAAGTAAAGCATTAAAAGCACCTGTAGATAGCATATGTACTTCATCAATAATATAAACTCTATATTTAGCAGTTGTTGGTAAATATTCAACCTCTTCTCTTATATCTCTTATATTATCAACACCATTATTTGATGCAGCATCAATTTCTGTAATATCTGTAAGTGAGCCACTTAATGCCTTCTTACAAACTTCACATTCGTTGCAAGGCTCACCATTTATCGGATTCAAGCAATTCACAGCCCTAGATAAAATTTTTGCTGTTGAAGTCTTTCCACTACCCCTGCCTCCACTAAATAAATAAGCATGTGCAACTCTTCCGATTTTGTACTTGTCTTCTCAAAGTTTCTGTAATATGATCTTGCCCAACAACCTCTTCAAATTTAAGAGGCCTAAATTCTCTATAAAGTGCCGTATATGACATTTTTCCCTCCTATATAAAATTCAAATATTTATTGCAAGTAATTAATAATCACACCTATATTTTCACAATAATTATTTTTAAATAATAAAACTCCATAAGTTACATTTATATGAATGGCAAAACACATAGAAGTATCCACTTATCGCTGCTTCCTTCCGGACCTGACGAGGTTCATGGGCTCCCATTGCCTCGCCACTCATATAAATGCACCTTATGGAGTCATTATATACTGTTACTACAATTTCTTCAAGAGATATATTAACACATTTTTAATAAATTGTAAATCCTAAATTTTAACAAATCTTGCTCTAAATTTATTCCATATATTTTTAATCTTCGTTAAAATATTATTTTTATAGACAGTCATAGACAATTTTTCTTTCTTCTTATCCATATAATCAATATAAAATTCTTTAGCCTCTGCAGCATTTGTAATTAAATGATTATCTATAAAGAAAACGCCTTGATCATCAAATTTTATATCTAAAGTATACTTGCTTTCTTTTGAAATAGTAATAACCCAGTCAACTAATTCTTGATTTTTAAATAATTTAAAAATTCTAACAACATTTTCTTCAAATTCTTTTCTTATTTCACTTTTTAATTTTTTATTGTAAATCTCACTAACAATATCCCTTTTATTTTCAGTATTCATAACATTTCTAAAAAATTGATAAGCATCAATAAGTTTTACCTGAAATTTATCTGCATCTGCCTCATTTGTAATAATATAATCCAATCCATCCATTGTAATATTTCCATTTTTTATAATAAATTTCAAATCAAAATATGTAAGTATATTACTAAGCGTTGCAACCATTCTCTTATCTTTGCCATATTTAATAGCCACATCAATATTTTGAGTAAAATTATCGATATCTAACTTAAGACTTCGATATACATCAAAAGCATCTAATAATTTATTATAATAAATGCTAGCTTCATTTATATCAGTAAATTCATAATTTGTAGGAGTAATCTTAAACTTATCTTCATCAACATTTTCAACACCTATTCCAGCACTTGAAAATTTGTTAAATTTTAGTACCTCTTTATAATATTCTCTCTTTGGTAAATATTGTGTTTCTATAAAATATGGTGTTGTGTCATCAGTAATACGATACCAAACATAACGTGATATCATTCTCTCATTTATATTTGCCACATACATTTTATTATCATGAATAAATCCAACTCTAAAAATCGGCATCGACAATTTATTTAAAAGAATATCATATGTTTTTATATCTGGTGGAAAATTACATTTATATATTAAAATATAAACATCCATCCATAATGGCTCTAAAATATTATTCTCTAATATTGCAGCCATATCCGAAAAATTTAATTCCATATATTTCTTTTTTATTAATGGAAGAAGTTTTCCTTTTTCTTCTAAAAGCATTCTATCATACTGCATGCACATTCACCACCTTTCTTATTGTATAGAAAATCTTACAATGCATTTTTCTCACAACAACAAAAGCACATTAATTTATTTTATCACAATTAATTTGTATTTTTAATTCCATTGCTATTATTATAGTACATAAGATTTTAAAATAAAAGATAATTTATAATAATTTCACAAAAAATTTTTATAATTAATATTTGATTATCTCTAGCAAAATATTAATTTTTAAGTACTTTTTTTACACATATTTATAATTAGTATGCTAACTATAAATATTATTAAAAATTTTTCGATTTTCTATTGCAAATTATATCAAAATTCGATATTATTTTGATATAGACATTTATACATGATATTTATATTTGCGATTATATACTGTTTTACAAAAGAAGGAGGTGCAATGCAATGCCAGTAGCAAAGAAAACTGTTGCTAAGAAGGTTGCTGCTAAACCAGCTGCTAAGAAGACTGCTGCTAAACCAGCTGCTAAGAAAGTTGCTGCTAAACCAGCTGCTAAA
>CAYNYD010000012.1:19470-21027 GCA_964401375.1 uncultured Eubacteriales bacterium
GCTGCTAAACCAGCTGCTAAAAAAGTTGCTGCTAAACCAGCTGCTAAGAAGGTTGCTGCTAAACCAGCTGCTAAGAAAGTTGCTGCTAAACCAGCTACTAAGAAGACTGTTGCTAAACCAGTTGCTAAAAAGGCTGCTGCTAAACCAGCTGCTAAAAAAGCAGTTGCTGCTAAACCAGCTGCTAAAAAAACAGTTGCTAAGAAAGTAACTGTAAAAAAGACAACTTCAAAAAAATAAGTTTAGTAATTTTAAGAGGTTTCTTATTGAACATTAAAACAAATTTAAATTTAGTTTTAATATTCAAAAGAAACCTCTTTTTTTCATACAATATAAAAGATATTCACAATCTTAATTGTACAGTTTTATTCATTTTCTACATTTTGATAAAGCCTATTCAAATAATTTTCTAATTGCTTTATTTCTTTTTTTGTAAATCCATTATATAACATTTGATTAAATTCATTTTGTATTCTTCTACATTGAACAGCTGCTATTTTACCAGTTTGCGTTATAAATATTCTTTTAAATTTAGAATTATTTTCATCAATAATTCTTTCTATATATCCCATTTCCTCTAATTTATTAAGTCTCTCACTCATAGATGAATATTTTACATTCAATAATTCTGCTAAATCTTTTTGTGTGCAACCGTCATTATCTTTAATTATTACTAATAAATGTGCTTGCCCTTTTACAAGTCCATACTTATTTAATCTTTCTTCAACCTTATTATAAGATGCTTGAGTTATCATTCTTAGATACTCAGATAATTCTTTCTCCATAATGTCCTCCTTTTACTAAAATTGTTTCTTATTTATTAATATTTCTTATATAAGTAAAAATAATTAGTATGCTAATTATTAGTATACTAATTATTTTTCTAATAGTCAAGTATTTTTATTTTTATCTCTCAAATTTTTAAAAAAATTTTTTAAAATATTTGAGCACTCTTCTGACATAATTCCTTTTTCAACATTAACTGTATGATTAAATGTAAAGTCGCCAATTAAATTTAGCTTAGAACCCACAGCTCCAGATTTTGGATCCATTGCTCCTATATATAAGTTTTTTATTCGTGAATTAATTATTGCACCTGCACACATTGGACAAGGTTCTAAAGTAACATACATATCGCAATCCTCCAATCTCCATGCATCTAATTTTTTACATGCTTTTTGAATAGCTAACATTTCTGCATGAGCATATGCCTGTTTCAATGATTCTCTTAAATTATGTGCTCTTGCAATAACCTTATTATCTTTCACTATTACCGCTCCAATGGGTACTTCATCTTTTTCAAAAGCTTTCATTGCTTCCTTTAAAGCTACTTTCATATATTTATCTTCCATGTCAAAATACATTCCCTTCTCGCTTCATTTACAATGTCCCAAAAATCAAAATTGTCTATAGCTTCCTTTTATGTATAAAAAAATGGTGCACCCGAAGGGAATCGAACCCCCAACCTTTTGGTTCGTAGCCAAATACTCTATCCAATTGAGCTACGGGTGCATCAAACAAATATTATTATATAAGATTTTAAAAAAAAATCAAGTATAT
>CAYNYD010000013.1:0-14965 GCA_964401375.1 uncultured Eubacteriales bacterium
TATAAAAATAATTTATGAAAAATCAAGGGAGTAAGTTATACCATTAAAAATTTAACAAAAAACTTCTTTCATTTTCATATTTATGAAAAATAAAAGAAGTTTTTTATGTACTAAACTTATTACTTTATCAATTTAGCGATCAGCAATCAAATGGCATAAAATTTTAGACATTTCATTATAATCAAACTCAGGGTCAGCGTATTCTTCCACTTGTTTCATACCCAAATCGTAGATTTCAAAACCAAAAGCAATCAATCTCATCTGCCCAAGACTAAACTCAGGCCTAGCGTAAATCAAAACTTGTTCCATACTCAAATTATGTTCAAAACCTTGACGAATCTCAGTCATCTGTTCAGGGCTAAATTCTGGCTTAGCATAAATCAAAACTTGTTCTATGCTCAAACCACGCTCAAATCCTGAACAAATCCCATACATCTGTTTATAGCTAAATTCTGGCTTAGCATAAATCAGAACTTGTTCCATATTCAAACCATGTTCAAAGCCCAAACGAATCTCAAACATCTGATTTTCATTAAACTCTGGCTTAGCATAAACCAAAACCTGTTCCATACTCAAACCACACCAAAAACCTCGGTAAATCTCGTGCATTTGCTTAGGACTAAATTCAGGCTTAGCATAAATTGAAATCCGTTTTACGCCCAAAAGTTTCTCAAAACCTTGGCGAATCTCGTACATCTGTTCAGGGCTAAATTCAAGCTTAGCATAAATCAGAACTTGCCACATACTCAAACCAGACACAAGGCCCAAATAAATCTCAAACATCTGTCCAGGGCTAAACTCAGGTTTAGCATAAATCGAAACCTGTTCCATACCCAGACCATGCTCAAAACCTCGACGAATCTCAGTCATCTGGTCAGGGCTAAATTCTGGTTTAGCATAAATCAAAACCTGTTTCATGTCCAAACCATACTCAAAATCTTGACGAATCATAAGCATCTGTTCAGAATTAAATTCTGGTTTAGCATAAACCAAAACTTGTTCCATACTCAAACCATGCTCAAAACCCAAACGAATCTCAAACATCTGTTCAGAGCTAAATTCTGGTTTAGCATAAATCAAAACCTGCTCCATACTCAAACCATGCTCAAAGCCTTGACAAGTCTCAGTCATCTGATCAGGAGTAAATTCTTGACCGAAAATTAACTCTTGAGAACCTAACTGCTCTTCCATTTGTCATTCTCCTTTCAAATTATTGTCATGGAAAATTTTTTTTTATTTCTAATAACTTCTACAATTAATACATATCTCTTATACCATAAGTATTGCTATTTGTCAAGCACATCTTCTGAGTCAACCTTAACCTTTTTTCGTTTTTTAGCTTTTACTATTTTCTTTAAAGCCTTTATATTACTCACTTTTTTGAACTAGTGACACTACACACTCCACATGACTTGTCTGAGCAAACATATCAAATAATTTAATTACGTTTATTGCATAAGTATCATTTGTTAATATTTTTAAATCTCTAGCTAATGTTGCTGGATTGCAACTAATATAAATTATTTTTTTAGGTTTCATTTTTAACAAAGTTTCAAGAACAACCCTATCACAACCTTTTCTTGGTGGATCAACGAAAACAACATCAGCAGTAATACCATTTTGATATAAGTTGGGAATAATATTCTCAACTTCTCCTACCATAAAAGATACATTCTTAACTTCATTCATTTGTGCATTTTCTTTTGCGTTTTCAATTGCCTGTGGAACAACTTCTATTCCATAAATTTTCTTACAACTATCGGACATAAAAATTGAAATAGTTCCAATTCCACAGTATAAATCAAAAACAGTTTCATCCCCAGTTAAATTTGCAAGCTCTTTAGCTGTATTATATAAAACCTCTGTTTGAGCAGGATTAACCTGATAAAAAGATAATGGTGAAATTTTAAATTTATAATCTTCTAATCTATCTATAATAAAATCTTGACCATACAAAGTAATACATTTTTCACCTAATATGACATTTGTATTCTCTTCATTTACATTTTGAATAATAGAAGTTATTGTTGGATATTTTTCTATAATATCATTTATAATCTTTTCTTTATTCTTTATGTTTTCACCATTTGTTACAATTATAAGCATAAATTGATTTGTATTAATACCAACTCTTGTAACTATATGCCTTAATAGGCCTTTCCCATTTTTTTCATTATAACAACTAATTCCATTATTCATCAAAATATCAAAAGCATCTTTAGCAAGCTTGTCTGATAAAGGATTTTGAATAAAACATTTTTCATTTTTAATTAATTCATGAGATCTATCCGAATAAAAACCAATTTCTCCATTTGAGACTGGATACTGAGCTTTATTTCTATAATTATATGGGACACCCATTCCCACTATTTCGTCAACTAATGGTTCGTATCCTAACTGTTTTTTTAATGTAGATTTTACAACTTCAATTTTATGTAATAATTGTGCTTCATAATTTAAATGTTGTAAATTACAACCTCCACACCTTCCAAAAACTGGGCAAATAGGTTCTTCTCTCATATCAGAAGTTTCTTTTATTTCAAGTAATTTTCCAAAGCCAAAATCTTTATTTGCTTTAACTATTTTTATTTTAACTTTTTCTCCTTTCAATGCACCTTTTATAAATGTTGTATATCCATTAATTTTAGCAATTCCCTCTCCTTCCATTCCCATATCTACAACATCTACATCATAATCTTGATTTTTTTCAATCACCAATTATCTCTCCTTTTCTATTATAATAATTTAAAATTATCATAATATGTTTAACCAATCAAATTAAATCGTACGTCAAATTATTACAATATAATTTCTCTATGTAAAAACCTATCTTTCATACTTCCTAATCCAATAAATTTTTTAGAATAATAATTATCTGTATATAGTCTATACATTCCATTTGGTAAATTATAATATATCGGTAAGCCATTTATAAATCCAAATAATTCATCTTTTTTTATAATTACCTCATTATCAAATAAATCTTCTAAATTAATTAAATTTTCATCAGAAGCATCTTCAATATTTACAGCTTGATCTATACTAAATTGCCCTGCTTGTATTCTATTTAATTCAAGCATTGTTCCAACTGTCCCAAGTTCTTTTGCAATGTCTTCACATATTGTCCTTATATAAGTACCTTTTGAACAATGAATAGTAAATTTTAAAATATTGCCCAAAATATATGCATCCCAAATGTCATAAACTTCTATCTCTCTTGGATCTCTCCATATTACTTTTCCTTCTCTTGCATATTCATATAACTTTTTACCCTTAACTTTAATGGCAGAATACATTGGTGGAATTTGAGTCTGCTTACCAATAAACTTTCCCAAAACTTCATCTACACCTGATATATTTAGTTTCTTTTTACACAATTTTATAATATTACCAGTTCTATCACCTGTGTCTGTTTTTACACCAAATTTCATTGTAACTTCATAAGTCTTATCATCACATGTTAAATATTGAACTAATTTTGTTGCTCTATTAACACATAATACTAATACACCTGTAGCTATAGGATCTAAAGTTCCCGTGTGCCCTATTTTTTTCGTGTTAAATATTTGCCTTAATTTTACAACTACATCATGCGAGCTCATACCTTGTGGTTTATTTATTACTATAACTCCATCCATATATAATCCCTCCATTCTTAAAATAAAAGAGTATTCATTTGATTTTAAATAATAATTGTCTTTAACTCTTTTATTGTGTCAATATAAATATCTTAATTTTTTATAAAAAGGAGACAGATTCAATCGTATTTATTTAAAAAAAAAGTCATTTTAAATACAACGATTTAAACGCAATTTAAAATGACATAAAATTATAACTATTTTAATTGCTTTTCAATATCTGTTATAAGTGATTGCTTAATTAATTCTAAAGACATTTCTGTTGAAAAACCAGCAGCCTTCATATGTCCTCCACCACCATATTTCGTAGCTATTAAAGAAACATCTAAATATTCATTTGACCTTAAACTGATTTTATATTTATTATCAAACTGATTAACCAAAATTGAAACTTCAACTCCGTCTATGTCCCTACCATAATTCACAATATTCTCTTGGTCTCCATCCACAGTATGTAATTCATCTTTATCTTCATTTGTTATATATGTAAAAGCTATTCTCCCATTAGACAAAATTTCTGTTCTGTCTAGAGCTCTCCCTAATAATTTTATACGAGCATAGGAAGTTAAATCAAATAAATTTCTATAAATTTTCGATATATCTATACCTGTTTCTAAAAGCATAGCAACCAATTCAAATGTTTCTGGTTGAACATTATATCTAAATCCACCTGTATCTGTTAAAATCCCTGCATAACAACATGTGGCTATGTCTTTACTTATAACTACATCCATATATGCTAGTATAACAAGTAAGTTCTGACAAGTAGATGAAGCAACAGCATTAACATAGTTTACGTCTCCAAAATTTTGATTCGTAATGTGATGGTCAATTACAATTGTATTTTTAGTATTTTCAAAAATATCTTTACAAACATGCAATCTTTCTAAATCACTACTATCCAGTGCTATACACAAATCATAATTATAATCTTCTTCATAGTATTCTTTTATATCTGAAAAACCTGGAAGAATGCTATACATTTTATGGACTTCTGGAATAATAACATCAACATTCTTACCAAGTTTTTTTAATGCATGCATAAGTGCTAATGAGCTTCCAACTGCATCTCCATCGGGATGTTCATGTGTTAAAATAACAATTGAATTACTTTCTAAAATCTTCTCTTTTATACTTTCTAAAACAGACATATTTTCTCTCCTTTATTATTCTTCAATATTTTCATCATCTAAAGGTTTTATATTTAATTCTTTAATAACATCTTGAATATGTGCACCATATTCTATAGAATTATCAAACTCAAATATAACTTCTGGAGTCGAATGCATTCTAATATTATTACCAATAGCTTTTCTAACTACACCACTTCCAGATTTCAATGCATTCATCGCTTCTGTATTATCTTCAGTTCCTAACATACTAACAAATATTTTACAATATTTTAAGTCTTTCGTTACAGACACTTTAGTTACACTAATTAACCCTGTAAGTCTTGGATCTTTAAGTTCTTGACTTATAACTTTACTCGATATTTTTTTAATTTCTTCTTCTATTCTATCTGTTCTTTCCATACATAAATCCTTTCTTTATACTAAGTAACATATAATAAGCAAAAATCATTTTATACAGTTAGCATGCTAACTATAAATCAAATATCAATCCTGCTTAATTTCCTCCATAATATATGATTCAATAACATCACCAACTTTTATATCACTATAATCCTCAATTTGTACACCACATTCATACCCCTCAGCAACATCTTTTACATCATCTTTCATTCTCTTTAAAGAAGAAAGTTTTCCTGTATGAATTACAACATTATCTCTAATAACTCTCAAACCTGAATTTCTAACAATCTTTCCTTCTGTTACATAGCATCCAGCAATCATACCTACATTTGTAATTTTAAATACTTGCCTAATCTCAGCTGTACCTTGAATAACTTCTCTATATTTAGGTTTTAACATTCCTTTAAGAGCAGCTGTAACATCATCAATTGCATTATAAATTACGGAATAAATCTTTATACTTACTCCCTCTTTATCAGCAGTTGATTTAGCTAAAGCTTCTGGTCTTACATTAAATCCAATAATTAATGAATTTGTAACCTTTGCAAGAGTAACATCAGATTCTGTAATTCCACCTACATTACAATGTATTATTTTTACTCTAGCTTCATCATTTTGAATCTTTTCAAGAGATTGTTTAAGTGCTTGAGCTGAGCCTTGCACATCTGCTTTAATAATTATATTCAAATCTTTTAATTTGCCTTCTTCAATTTGATTAAATAAATTATCTAAAGTTACAGGGCTACTTCTTCTAATCATCTCTTCTCTTTCTTTACGTTTTCTTCTTTCAATCAAATGTTTAGCCATTTTCTCATTTTCAACTTCATAAAATGTTTCACCTGCAACTGGAACTTCTGGAAGTCCAATAACCTCTACTGGTGTAGAAGGTCCAGCAGATTTTACTTTTTGCCCTTTATCATCCACCATTCCTCTAATCTTACCTATAACACTTCCAACTACAATTGTATCACCAATGTTTAAAGTTCCTCTTTGTACTAGTAAAGACGCAGTAATACCTGCATTTTTATCTAATCTAGCTTCAATAACAGTTCCTTTAGATTGTTTATTAGGATTTGTTTTTAAATCTTTCATATCAGCTACTAATAAAACCATTTCAAGTAATGAATCAATGTTTTTATGCTGTTTTGCTGAGATAGGCACGCATATTGTATCTCCACCCCATTCTTCTGGGACTAAGCCATATTCTGTTAATTCCTGCTTTACCCTATCAATATTTGCACCTTCTTTATCAATTTTGTTAATAGCTACAATTATAGAAACTCCTGCAGCTTTAGCATGATTAATAGCTTCAACCGTTTGTGGCATTATACCATCATCTGCTGCCACAATTATAATAGCAACATCTGTAACTTGTGCTCCTCTTGCTCTCATAGCAGTAAAAGCCTCATGTCCTGGTGTATCTAAAAATGTTATCTCCCTTCCATTTATTTCAACCTTATATGCACCAATATGCTGAGTAATTCCACCAGCTTCACGTTCGATAACATTTGTAGAACGAATTGCATCTAATAAAGAAGTTTTACCATGATCTACGTGTCCCATTACAACTACTATTGGTGGTCTTGGTACTAAATCTTCTGGTTTATCATCACTATCATCAAATAAAATATCTTCATAAGAAACAACTTCTTTTTTAGTTGCTTTTACACCAAAATCTGATGCAACTAAAAATGCTGTATCAAAATCTAATTCATTATTTAATGTTGCCATTATTCCATAACCCATCAATTTTTTAATAACTTCAGAAGATTGTTTTTTTAATTTTTCAGCCAAGTCTTTAACTGTTATAGTTTCAGGTATTTCAATGTCTGTAAGTTCAAATATTTTTTGTTCAATATGGTCTTTACTTTCTGTAGGTTTCTTTTTATTCTTCTTGCGAATTCTATTACCTTTTGATAAATCATAATAATCAAACATCTGGCTCTCTGTATCATTAAACATATAAGATAATTTATCTTCTGACTGTAAATCTTTTAATTTACCCATATTAATTTCTTCTCGATTAGCCTTTTGATTCTTTGATTTACCTGTTTTTTTATTTGTTTCTTCAAACCTTCTATTATCTTTTTCTTTATCTTTATAAACCGTTCTAACAATTTCTCTCTCTGGCTCAATTTCTGAACTTGAAATAACACCTTGAATCTCTTTTTCAACTTTATTTCCTGAATTATTTTTTTGATAATTATTCTTCTTATTGTTATTATCAAACTTTTTATTATTATCTTTTTTCTTGTTATCAAATTTTTTATTATCATTATCTAATTTTTTGTTATTATTAAATTTTTTGCCATTTTCATTAGATTTATTATTGTCATTTCTTTTTTTATTAAAATTGTTATTATTATTACCACTTTCGGTTTTTTTATTATTATCAGATTTTTTCACTGCGTTATTTTCTTTACTAATTTGTTTTTTAGGTTCTTGTTTTACCTCTTTCTTATTTTCTTGATTAATATTTGCTTCATTATTTTGAACTTTTTCTCCTACTTCTTTTTTATTCTTTGCATTTAAAACAGAATTTTCTTGTTTATTTATTTTACCAATTTTTATATTATCTTTGTTTGTAATCAAAGGAGTGGTAAGTATATCTTCTTTTGTATCTTTTAAATTTACTGTTGACTGTACTTTTTCTTTCTTTTGAATATTATTTGAATTATTTTCATTTTTTTGAGTCGAAGTTATACTGCCTATTTTCTTAGGTGGAGTTCTATATTTTATATTCATTGAAACATCAGATCTTCTTTGAACTACACCCAAACCATCATCATTTCTTTTTATAGCCTTAGATTGTTCAGATTCAGTTGTTTCAATACGTGTAACTTCCCTTCTAATGATTACAGGAGTCATTGGTTTTTTACTTGTTTTAGTTGGATCTGAAAAAATTTTCTGATCCCTAATTGCCTTTTTAATTTTTTCTATATCACTTTCTTCCAATGTAGACATATGATTTTTAATATCATATTTCATGCCCAATAATTTATCCACTAATTCTTTACTAGACATTCCCAATTCTTTCGCTAATTCATGTACTTTCATTTTTCCCATACTAAATAACCTGCCCCCTTTAATCATTTTCCATTATATTTCTTAATTCATTATATACTTCATCTGATATCTTCGTTCCAAATTCTTTTTCTAACTTTTTACCTTTTATAGCTTTTTCAAGGCATTCCATACTAGAACAAATATATGCACCTCTACCATTTTTCTTTCCTGTTTTGTCCAAATAAATTTCTCCTTCAGGTGTTTTTACAATTCTATAAAGTTCGTTCTTCGGCTTAGATTCATAGCAACCAATGCAACGCCTTAATGGTATTTTCTTCATTAATTACACTTCTCCTTTTATTTGAGATTCACTCTTAATATCTATTTTCCAGCCTGTTAACTTTGCAGATAATCTAGCATTTTGACCATCTTTACCAATTGCCAAAGATAGTTGATTATCTGGTACAACTACTTTTGATGTCATATTCTCTGTATCAACATCAACAGCTAAAACTGTTGCTGGACTAAGAGCAGATGCAATATACTGTACTGGATCTTCACTCCATTCAACAACATCAATTTTTTCTTCTTTTAGTTCATTTAAAATATTTTGAATTCTAATTCCCCTTGGTCCAACACAAGAACCAACAGGATCTATATTCATATCTTTAGAATAAACTGCAATTTTAGTCCTAGAACCAGGTTCTCTAACAATACTTTTTATTTCTATTAAACCTTCATAAATTTCAGGAATTTCAAGTTCAAATAGTCTTCTAACAAAACCAGGATGAGTTCTTGAAATAATCATTTGAGGAACACCTTTATTATTCTTTTGAACTTCCACAACATAAGCTTTTATTTTATCATTAACAGCATATGTTTCTCCAGGAATTTGTTCTGTTGCCGTCATAATCCCTTCTAATCTCCCTAAATCTACAATCACTATATTTTTATCAACCTTTTGAACAATACCACTAACAATTTCTCCTTGTCTATCAGAATATTCCGTATATATTATTTCTCTTTCAGCCTCTCTTAATTTTTGAATAATAACTTGTTTTGCTGTTTGTGCAGAAATTCTTCCAAAATCTGAAGGAGTAATTTCAACTTCTACAATATCTCCTAACTCTGCTTTTTTACTAATTTTTCTAGCTTCTTCAAGCTCAATTTCAATTGCAGGATCAAAAACTTCTTCAACAACTTCTCTAAGTGAATATACTTTTATTGAAGCTTTTTCTTCATCAATAACAATTTTTACATTTTCTTGTGAATTAAAATTTCTCTTATATGCAGTTAATAATGCCGTTTCAATTGCATCTAAAATATAATTTTTGTTAATACCTTTCTCTATACTCAACTCTTCTAAAGCTTCAAAAAATTCTTTATTCATTTTCTAATTCCTCCCAATTAAATAATATTTTTGCAGATGAAATGTCAGATAAATTTATTCTGATTTCATTGCCATTTGTATATATTGTTACATCTTCATCAGAAACTTTTAAAAGTTTCCCTGTAAGTAATTTATCTCCATTTAATGCTTTATATAACTTAATTTCAATATTTTTATCAATTGCCATTTCATAATGTTTCTTTTCTCTTAAATTTCTCTCCAAACCACATGAAGAAACTTCTAAGTTATACTGCATAGAAATAGGATCTTTTTCATCTAATACCTCACTCACTGCATTGCTAACTTTTTCACAGTCATCTAAATCTACACCATTTTTAGAATCAATATAAATTCTTAAAAACCATGATGTACCTTCTTTTAAAAATTCAACATCATATAATTCATATCCGAAGTGATTCAACAACTGGTTTTACCATTGCTTCAAGCTCTTGCTCTGTTTTTGTCATATTTTCTAATCCTTTCTAAAAATAAAAAAGCTTTTATTATCGAACAATTAATAATTGCCCCTATAATTTTTGCAATAATTATTTTTGAATAATAGAAAAAATTTTTCTGTTATATAAATATATTGCCTAAAATACAGTCAAAGAGTGAGGTTTCCCTCACTCTTCATGTATCATTTCTATTATGCTATGCATCATTTTATCACAGAAAATTCATAAAATCAAGCATTTTTTGTTATTAATTACATTATTTTTTATCCGTAAATTTTTATTTTAACTTTATTTTTTTGCAGAAAATTTAATTAACGAAACAATTCCTGAAATAATTTCCAAAATATTTCCAATTATACAAACATAAGCCCCAACACTATAATTATAAAATATCCATACGAATGCAGCTATTAAAAATACTATTCTAAGCCATTTAGAATCTGATATCCAAGATGATATTGTGTAAAAAAACGTTATTATAATTGGTATTAAAGATAAAATTCCATTATAAGTTATTATTCCTAAAATAATTACTAATGATGAAAATAAAATCAACCAAGCTTTTGATATATTTTTACCAGCTTTTCTTTTATAACTAAATATGTAACACCTTATTGAGGATATGCAATCCATAAAGGCAGCTGGGAAAATTCCCATTAAAGCAAATTGAATTGTATATATAAGATTAGCAGTAGCTTGTAAGTACAAAATTTTATATTGTTCTTTTTCCAAAACGCTAATTACCCAAAATATAATTGCTATAGCACCTATAAACTGTGCTAGAACCATTTTATCTATAAAAATGAAACTCACCTCCGTCAACTTTTTAATTGTTAGTAGTTTTGGAATTATCAATCAAGCCACTTCCAAGCACTTATTTAATATTTCTTCCAATCTTTCTGTTTTCTCTTCCAAATATAAATATCCAATCAAAGCTTCTAATCCAGTAGCATATTTATATTCAATAATATCTGCATTTTTAGCAGTCGAATGTGGATTAGAATTTCTCCCTCTTCTAACAATATCTTTTTCTTCTTCAGTTAAGAACTCTTCTAAATTTTTAAGTATTTTAGCTTGTCCTTTTGCACTTACATATTTAATGCTTTTTTT
Organism: uncultured Eubacteriales bacterium; assembly: GCA_964401375.1. GTDB lineage: Bacteria > Bacillota > Clostridia > TANB77 > UBA1234 > UBA1234. Next base: position 11,132 of record CAYNYD010000013.1, read on the forward strand.
ATGAAGTAATCCATTCTTACAAAGACCCTGTTTAATTACATATTCTCTTACAAACTTTTCATATACGGCATCTCCCATGTATGCCCAAACAAGTGGCGACATTTGAGATATATCACTTTTATTTATCATTTTATTTCCTCCAATGTTATTGTGCCAATTTTTCCCATTCTAAATTCATCTAAAACAATATTAGCAACCTTAGTATAATCAACTTCTCCACCTTTAACTAAGCAACCTCTCTTTCTACCTATTTCATCCATAACTTCATAAGTCATTTCATATTCAAAATCGTTAGCTATTTTATATCTTTCATATAATTCTTTTTTATGATTTTCCAAAAGCTCTTTAATTAAATTTAATGCAAGTTCTTCAAAGTCTAAAATAGTATCTTTTATAGTGCCAATATAAGCTAAATGTCTAGCAATTTTGTCATCATCAAATTTAGGCCATAAAACTCCTGGAGTATCTAGCAGTTGAACTTTATCATTTAACCTAACCCATTGGTTCTTCTTTGTAACTCCCGGTTTATTTCCTACTTCAGCAGATTGTTTTCCAGCAATCTTATTAATAAAGGTAGATTTGCCAACATTTGGAATACCAACAATCATAAGCTTCACACTTGCTCCAGTCCTACCTTTTTCAATTTGTTTATTAATTTTATCTTGCATTAAATTATATGCTATCTCAGCAACATCTTTAACTCCCTTACCACTATTACTTTCCGTTACTACAGCTATTTGATTTTCTTTATTAAATTTTTGTATCCATTTTTGATTTTGATTTTTATCTGCCAAATCAGCCTTATTCAAAACTATAATTCTAGGCTTATTTCCGATTATTTCATTTAAAACTGGATTTCTACTAGATATAGGTATTCTTGCATCTATAATTTCCACAACTACATCTACTAATTTAGATGCCTCTGTAATCTCCCTTCTAGCTCTAGCCATATGACCTGGATACCAATTAATGCTAACTTTTTCATTATTTTCATTGCTCATATTTACCACCATCACTTTTTGTTTCCCAACAATTTTATTTTTTCATCAGGTTATACTTATTATAAATATTTTTTATTTTATTTATATCATTCGTAACAAACAATATTTTTTTATTTTTCATCTATTTTAATTTTAACAGATCTTAAAACTAAAATCTAAAATATATGAAAGGATTGTATAATGAACTAACTAACATACTTATGCAATATACAAAAATTCCAAGTAAAATAATTCTCTTTAAAATATTGTAAATCCTTGAATGTTCAAACTTTTTATCTAACCTTCTAACAATATCAAAACTAAAAATTATAGCCAATAATATGTATGGCAAAGAAGAAATAATATTTGGATTAGTATTTATAAAATCTGAAAAACCAATATTATTTTTTATAACAAAAATATTTCTAAAAATAGTTCCTAAATCACTAATTGTATTTACTCTAAAAATTATCCAACCAACATTAACTAAAATAAATGTACAAATATATTTTATAATATTAGGAATTTTAGACAAAACATCTTTTAATACTGTCTTTTCCAGAAGTAGTAAAACTAAATAATATATCCCCCAAATAATAAAATTCCAAGCTGCACCGTGCCAAAATCCAGTTAACAGCCATACTATACTCATATTTAAAATCCATCTAGCCTTGTTAACCCTATTGCCACCCAATGGTATATATACATATTCCCTAAAGAATGTAGTCAAACTAATATGCCATCTTCTCCAAAAATCTGTAATACTATTTGCCATATAAGGATAATTAAAATTCTCTAAAAATTCAAAGCCAAAAACTCGTCCAAGACCTATAGCCATATCACTATATCCACTAAAATCAAAATAAATTTGAAAAGTATAAGCTAAAATGCCTAATATTAACACTAAAGCACTATACTCAGATAAATTGACACTATTATATACAGCATCAGCTATTAGTGCCATATTATTGGCTATAATTACTTTTTTACCTAACCCAATAATAAATCTTTCTATTCCAGAAACAATTTTATTTATGCTTGTTTTCCTTTCAGTTAATTGTTTTTCAATTGTTTCATATCTAACAATTGGACCTGCAATAAGCTGAGGAAAAAAAGAAATGTACAATGCTAAATTAAAAAAGTTTTTTTGAACTTTTATTTTTTTCAAATACAAATCAATAATATAAGATAAAATTTGAAAGGTATAAAAACTAATCCCTATTGGTAAAATTATCTTCTTAACTTCTATATTAGTTTTAAAAATATTATTTATATTGTCTACAAAAAAATTAGTATATTTAAAATACAATAAACTACTTAAAATAGTTATAATAGAAATAATAAAAGTTGCTAGTTTTAATTTTTTCTTATTCTTATTTTCAAAATAATCTATAGCTAATCCAAATAAATAACTTATAAGTACTGTTACTATCATTAAAATTATATATTTAGGTTCACCAAATGCATAAAAGAATAATGATAAAACTAAAAGAATAAAATTTTTAATTTTAATAAATTTTTGAGGTACAAGGAAATAGCAAAATATTAAAATAGGAAAAAACATAAAAAGGAAACTTAGGCTACTAAATACCATTTACTAATCCCCCTTAAGCATAAAAGTTGCTGAATCAATATAATCAATATTTCCAATCAATAAAACTTTATCTATATCATTTTGCTTTATAAATTCTTCTATATTAAATTCTTCTTTATAATCTAAAGCATAAGCCCTTAAATCCACATTATAAGTTTTATTAAAATGACTTGCTAATAAATCATTAATTGCATTATCATAAGACTCTCCAACTATTAATAAATTTTCTTTTTCAGGTCTATGAAAATCAAACTCAAGTAATGCAATATCATTTCCATAATAATCTCCATAACTAGCTTCCAAAACTTGATTATTTAAATAAGCAGTCTTGTTTCCATATTGTTCTGCTTTATTATTATTAATATACAAATCATAATCTGGCAAATCAAAAATATAAGCCTTAAATGGCTCTTTAAATAAAAGCTTTCCTCCAATTGCATTTGCTTTTGAGCCACTCAAAGTAATGCCAAAATCTTTTTCTTCTTTCCAGTTAATTGGTTCATCATTACTTATCATTTGAATTATTTCACTATATCCTTTATATGAACCTTTATAATTCCAATGATGATCAGTCCTATAAAAATATTTTTTAAATTCATCAAAATTATCAATAGCAAACTTTTGAGTTTTTATTTTTGGTGTTAAATTTTTTATAAAATATTCGTATACTCCTGTTTTGCTATTATCTTCAAAATTAATATCTGTATCTTTTTCAATGTAATATAAATACCATTCAACATTATCTATTTTATTTACAACGTTATTATAATTTTCTACTTTGTTATCTATATTGTTTTTTAGCGAATCTAATGACATTGGTGCATACAGCAAATTGTTTTCGATTAAGAAAATTCCACCCAAATCTTTGTATAAAGAATTAGTCATTTTGTAATAAGCTATTTTAGTTAATGTTGCAATACTTTTTTGTGCTAATTTCATAGTTCCAGCCAATGGTAATTGATCTGCTAAGGCTTTTTCATAAGTATCTTGGAAACTACCATCTAAAAAAGAATTTATACTAAATTTTGGAATCTGATATGCCTCTCTATTTTCCATATAACTTATATCTTTTTTCTTTACAAGTGGTATTAAAAAGCCACCAAATATAATTAATAAAAAGATAATAACAAAAATAATATCTTCTATTTTTTTATCTTTTATTTTTTCTTTCACTTAAACTATCCTTCCTTTTCTATTTTTCCAAGCTTTTACAATTATACCACAAATTACCAAATAAGGCTATAAAATTCCTATATTTCC
>CAYNYD010000013.1:15065-20641 GCA_964401375.1 uncultured Eubacteriales bacterium
CTTTTACAATTATACCACAAATTACCAAATAAGGCTATAAAATTCCTATATTTCCTTTATTTTAGGGGTTACTAAAACATAATTCCCACGTTATAATAACAAATGTAGTGTTTTTTTGGAGGTGTTAAATATGTTTAAAAAAATTATTTTTATAGGATTAATTATTACTTTATTATTTAGCAGTATATCATTTGCTGCATATTCTAGCAGTTACTCTGAACCTACAATAGTATTAAAAAGGGGAACATATGGCACAGGTGTGAAATGGGTTCAAGATATGTTAAATCATAATGGGTATAATATAGCAGTTGATGGTGCTTATGGCACAGCAACATATAATGCTGTAATTAATTTTCAAAAAAGTAAAGGCTTAGTTGCTGATGGAATTGTTGGGACTGCTACAAGAAATGCTTTAAAAACTTACGCAAATTCTAATGAAATAAATAGTTATAAATATACAACAACAAGAGTTAATTTCAGAAGTGGTGCAGGTACTTCTTATAGTTCATATGGTATTTTAAATGCAAATACAAAAGTATACGTATATAGTGTCTCAAATGGTTGGGCAAAAGTAAAATATAATAACACTTATGGTTATATTTCAAATGAGTATTTAAGCTCTAATATGCAAAATACTACTCAATCTAATGGGCTTCCTACGTTTAATAGAAATAGTTCAAATTTACTTACAATTATAAAAAATTGCAAAGCATATTATGCTAATAATAATTTCTATTATAGCATTGCAAATGGTGTAAGAAGTATTCCAGCTGATAAAAGTGTTACATATTCAGGAAAAAGATATGTCGATTGTAGTTCTTTTGTAACATGGGCTTTATATGAATATGCTAGAGCTAACGGCAATACTGCAATGAAAGATTATTTTAGTTATCAAAGAAATAGTGCAACTTTTGCAAGCATAGGTGCAGCAGGTGGAAATGCATATTTAAAAGTTGTATCTTCAAAAGCAGGTAATAAATATGCTGATTTATCACTTGCAAAACCTGGCGACATCTTAGTTTCTAATGGTCATGTAGAGTTCTTTAGTTCGTATACTAACCCTTCTGGGAATTATATAAACATAAAAGTATACAATTGTGGTTCAGATAATAGTATTAAAAATCCAGGAATTACAACATCTGCAACATTAAATAAAGCAAATATTACTTATATTTTAAGAGTAAAATAAATTAAATTTTTATAATAAAATAAGGTTGCCCTTAATATTGAGGACAACCTTGTTTTTGTTATTCATCATCTTCTTTTTTAGAAGCTGCATTTTTAGCTAATATATCTTCTTTAACTTTAGTTGCTTTACCAACTCTGTCTCTTAGATAATATAATTTAGCTCTTCTAACTTTACCTTTTCTAACAATTTCAACTTTTTCTACTTTTGGTGAATTAACAGGAAAAGTTCTTTCTACTCCAGTACCATAAGCAACTCTTCTAACTGTAAAAGTTTCGTTTGCTCCACCATGTTGCTTTTTAATTATAGTTCCTTCAAATACTTGAACTCTTTCTCTGCTTCCTTCTTTAATTTTACAATATACTTTAACTGTATCACCAACATTTAAGTCTAATTTGTTTTCTCTAAGTTGTTCATTTTCAATAGCCTTAATTTTATCCATTATTTTATTTCTCCTTTCTTATAGTTTCACTTTACTTATATAGTCAATTACAATATATCTAAAATTAAATGTTCTAAATAATTTTATCTTAGCTACATTATAACTACCTATTCTAATAAGTCTGGACGTTTAAGTTTAGTAATTTCTATCGATTTTTCACGTCTCCATTTTTCAATATTTGCATGATGCCCTGAAAGTAACACTTCTGGCACTTTAACTCCATTAAAAACTTCTGGTCTAGTATATTGAGGATACTCAAGAAGTTTTTGATTAAATGATTCATCTTTTAAAGACTCTTCATCAAGCACTCCAGAAACATTTCTACTTATTGCATCAATAAGCACCATTGCTGGAAGTTCTCCACCTGTGAGAACGTAATCTCCTATTGAAATTTCTTCATCAACAATTTCATCTAAAACTCTTTGATCAATACCTTCATAATGACCACAAAGTAATATCAAATGATTTTCTTTAGCAAGATTTTGTGCCATTTCTTGATTAAGCACTTTTCCTTGAGGCGTAAGATAGATTACCTTTGGTTTATACTCTAATTTATCTACAATTGATTTATATGCATCATACACTGGCTCTGGTTTTATTACCATTCCAGCCCCTCCACCATAAGGGCAATCATCTACATGCTTCGCAGTATCTTTAGAAAATTCTCTAAAGTTAATTAGATTAAGTTCAATTAAATTATTTTTCTCAGCTCTTCCAATAATACTTGATTGCACTGGTATAAACATCTCTGGGAAAAGTGTAAGTACATCAAACCTCATCATCTAACCCCCTAGGAACTTCCACATCAATTCGTCTACTAACTATATCTACATTCTTTATAACAGAAGTAAGTGCAGGTAGTAACAAATCTTTCTTTCCTTTTCTTTTTATTACATAAACATCACTAGCACCAGCAGTAAAAATATCATCAACTACACCAATAAGTTCATTTTCATATACTTCGCATCCGAATTAAGTCAGCTATAAAATACTCGCCTTCCTCTAATTCTTTAGCTTCACTTCTAGGAATTTTTATGTAATGATTTTTAAGTTTTTCAGCTTCTTCAATAGAATCAACAGTTTTTAGTTTCAACAATATGACATCTTTTTGATATCTAACATGTTCAATCTCATAAGAAACAAGTTCACCATTAAAATCAATAAGAATTTTCTTTAAACTTTCAAATCTTTTTGCATTTTCAGTATAAGGTTTAACCTTAATTTCACCTTTAAGTGCATGTGTATTTGAAATATAGCCAATATCAAAATATTCAACCATTTAAAAACTCCTTAATCAATGATTTCTACATTTACTTTTTTATTTTCTTTAACTGCATATGCTTTCATTAAAGTCCTTAAAGCTTTTGCAATTTTCCCTTGTTTTCCTATAACTTTTCCCATATCAGTAGGATCAACTTTTAATTCTAAAATAACTGTTTTTCCCTCTTCTCTTTCAGATATTTCGATGCCATTTGGATTATCCACTAAGTTTTTAACAAGTAATTCTAGCATTTCTTTCATACAACAATTCCTCCTTATTTAGATACTTTACCAAATAATGCTCTTACTGTATCTGTAGGTCTAGCTCCATTTTTTACCCATGCTTCATATTTCTCTGTATCAATTTTTATAACAGCTGGTTCTTTCATAGGGTCATAACTTCCAATTTCCTCAATAAATCTTCCATCTCTTGGATATCTAGAATCTGCAACAACAACTTTGTAATAAGGTGCTTTTTTAGCTCCATCTCTTCTTAATCTGATTTTTACCATATTTTTCACCTCCTTAAAATCTATCTATATTTTTATTTTGTTTTTTGCATATCTTTAAGGTCTATTCCACCTTTTTCTGCTTTTGCCATTAGTTTATTAAGCATTCCTTTGTTGTTAATAACTTTTTTCATCATAAGTTTAGTATCTGTATATTGTTTTATAAATCTATTTACCTCTTGAACTGTAGTTCCAGCCCCTGCTGCTATTCTTCTCCTTCTACTACCATTTAAAATATCAGGATTTTTTCTTTCCTTTATTGTCATAGATTGAATAATAGCTTCTGAACGTACGAACTGTTTTTCAGCATCTTTAGATTTTTCTAAAGCTTCATCATCTATTCCAATCATTCCAAGTATTGATTTTACAGAGCCTAATCTTTTTATCTGTTTTAATTGTGCTAAATAATCTTCCAATGTAAAAGTCTGTTTTCTAACAGCTTTTTCTATTTTTTCAGCTTGCTCTATATCAAACTCTTCTTCAGCTTTTTCAATTAAAGTAAGTACATCACCCATGCCCAAAATTCTAGTTGCCATTCTATCTGGATGAAAGACTTCAATATCACTCATTTTTTCGCCTGTACCTACAAATTTAATTGGCTTACCAGTAACAGATTTAACAGAAAGAGCTGCACCACCACGAGTATCACCATCTAATTTAGTAATAACAACACCATCAATTCCTAATTGTTCATTAAAACTTTGTGCTACATTTACAGCATCTTGACCAGTCATTGCATCAACAACAAGTAATATTTCATTAGGCTTTGCAAAATTTTTTAGTCTTTTTAATTCGTCCATTAAAGCTTCATCTATATGCAAACGACCAGCAGTATCTATAATAACTACATCATTTAATTTTGAATTTGCTTCTTTTAAAGCTGTTTTAGTAATGTCTACTACATCTTTATTATTTCTATCTGAATATACTGGAATATTAAGTTGCTTTCCAATTACTTCTAATTGATCTATAGCTGCTGGTCTATAAATATCACAAGCAACTAATAGCGGACTTTTTCCTTTTTTTCTAAGCAAGTTAGCAAGCTTGCCTGCCATTGTTGTTTTTCCTGAACCTTGAAGTCCTGCAAGCATTATTATTGTAGGAGGATTAGAAGAAATATTTAAACCTTCTTCTTTACTACCTAAAAGTTCCACTAATTCATCATGAACTATTTTAATAACTTGCTGACCAGGAGTTAAGCTTTTTAATACATCTTGTCCAAGTGCTTTTTCAGCAATTTTATTTGTAAAATCTTTAACTATTTTGTAGTTAACGTCAGCTTCTAACAATGCTAATTTTACTTCTCGTGTAATTTCTTTAATATCATCTTCTGTTATTCTAGTTTTGCCTTTTAATTTATTAATTACACCTTGAAGCTTTGAAGTTAATCCCTCAAATGCCATATAATCACCTCTTATAAATATGCTATCTTAATTCTTCAATTAATTTAGCAAGTTTTTTATCATCTATATTTTTTAAAATACTGTTTATCTTATTTTGCCTTTCTATTTGTTTTTCTAAAATACCTAATTTCTTTTCATATTCTAGAAGATTTTTCTCAGCTTCTACAAGACTTTTTCTAACAGCTTGTCTTGTTATACCAATTTCATCTGCAATTTCACTCAAAGATAAATTTTGATTGTAGTATAAGTCAACTGTGTCAGCTTGCTTTTCTGTAAGCAATTTTGAGTATATCTCAAGAAGCATACTAAATTTTATATTTTTGTCCATAATATACCTCCCATAGAGCTGTAAACCTTGAATAGTTTACACTGTTTTCGTATAAAAGTCAAGTGTTTTTAATAAATTTAGCTCAAAAATTATTGTTATAATTTTTGAGCTAAATTTAGTTTTCCTACTCTGTATAACCATTATAAACTACAATTGTTCCAGAAAGTTCATTAATAGCAATCCTTGAAGTCCTATTAATATCTAATTTGTCTTTTTCTTTAATATTCCAATTTTTAAAATACCATTCTCCAGTTTCTGAATCTTTTGATACTGTAGCATTTATTATAATTAAATCTTCAAAATTATATTTTGTACCTTCAAATTCAAAAATATTTGAATTTAAGTCAATAACTAAATTTGAATTCTTAAAACTAATACTGTCTTTTGAATATGTATTAACAATTAAGTCTTTAGAATTACCAATCAATTCATGCCTATAAACTTCAAT
>CAYNYD010000014.1:0-9008 GCA_964401375.1 uncultured Eubacteriales bacterium
TAGCATTACTATCTCTGCTATGCAATATAAAAAATTTTTTATTTTCAAATACAATTTAAAAAATTTAAAAAGCTATTACGTTAGCTATATTTTATTGTAAAAATATAGTTCGAGTTTTTCCATTGCAGAAGCTACTAAAGAAATTAATGGTTATAAATCCGATTTTGTGGCTCCAAGGCTCCGTACGTGCAAGCACGTGTCGCGTCGCCACAAAATAATTCCGTATTTATAACCATTAATTTCTTAACAGCTTCTAGCTCGTCAAAAAGAACTTTATTTTTACAATAAAATATAGCTGTTGTAACAGCCTCTTAAACTTTTTAAAACATAACATTTATTTAACAATATTTTTTAAAATGTAATTGAAAAAAAATATATTTAGAATATAATAATTTTAATCGAGGGGGATTTTTATATGAAAAAAAAATTATTTATAACAATATTGTTTTCAATCTTATTAGGCATAATTGTTGGAATTATACAATTTTCAAATAATAATAAAAAAGAAGTAACATCAAATACACATAATAATGAAATTTATTCTGGAGAGCTAAATTTTTCTGGTGAATCTGGTGAAGAAAATGAATTATATCCAAATATAACTCCTAAAACATATGATAAGATTAATGCCATATATTCTACTGGTTGGGTTGCAGGTACACAAAATTTAAGAGAATCGATGATTCAAAATATTGTAAATAATGGTTTCAATGCAATCGTTGTAGATATTAAAGACGAAGATGGTGCTTTAAGTTACAAATCTGAAGTTCAAACAGCTATTGATATAAAATCTTCTAAAAATATGGTTGGAAACATAAAAAATGTAATACAAGAATATCACGATAATGGATTATACGTAATTGGAAGGATTGTTACATTTAAAGACCCTCTCTATGCAAAAAGTGTAAAAGAAATTGCATATAAAAATATAAATGGTGAATATTGGACTGACAGAGAAGGAAATTATTGGCCTAACCCTTATAATGAAAAATGCTGGGATTATCCTATTGAATTAGCAAAAGAAGCTGTACTATTGGGATTTGATGAAATACAATTTGATTACGTACGTTTCCCATCATCAGAAGGAAAAGTAAAACAAATAAACTATGGATTCAATTCTGATACAGTTACTAAATCTCAAGTAATAAATAAATTTCTAACAAGAGTTATGGATGAAATGGCAGATTATAAAGTAAAAATTTCCGTTGACGTATTTGGAATAATAACAAAAAAAGATGGTGATTTTGAAAATATTGGGCAAGATTTTAAATCTATTTCTAAAATTGTTAATGTAGTATGTCCTATGGTATATCCTTCACATTATGCTGTTGGAGAATATAATATTACAGCTCCAGATTTAAAACCTTATGATATTGTTTATAAAGCTTTAGAGGATGCCTATAAAAGAGTCTCAGGAGAAAGTAACGTTGCTGAAATAAGACCATACTTGCAAGATTTTACAGCATCTTGGCTTGGAAAAGGATATTATCAGAAATATGAATCAAAACAAGTAGAAGAACAAATAAGAGCATGTTATGACTCTGGAATAAAAAGTTTTACCCTATGGGATCCAACTAATAATTATTGTTATGATGCTTTAGAAAAAGCTAATGAAAATAAATCTGGAGAATAAAAATTTATAACAATATAATAGCCCTCAAAACCAACTTTCTTTTTGAGGACTATTTTTTTATACATCCTTTTGTATAACAAAAACCCCACCAAAAGCCGTTCCGTTTGAGCCGATTTAAGACCCTGCTTTCACAGGTGGGTGCCTTCCTGAATACTTACGGGCGTCTTACTACTAAAAAGTGTAAGCGTGCACACCATATCCAGAGCTTTTGACTCCCAATCAATTTAGTGTTGGTTCTAAATATAACTCAAGTTATACGTACTCTGTAGGGTTATTTATATTATACCATAAGGTAAAAAATACACAACATATTTTAATAGTAAAATTATTTCATTTTTTTACATTATAATGCTTTTATATCATTTTTTTCATTAATAGTTTTATTAATACATTATTACAAATTTGATTTTTTCTTTAAAATATGTTATAATAAATTAGGATTGTGTGGCTAAATCTAAACTGGATTTACATGTACAATTACATCATAAATATTTTTTAAATTCATTATATCTGCCTTTAATTTTCCTGCAATTTTATGACTTTCATTCACAGTCATTTCTCCATCCACAGATATTTTCACAATCACTATATATTTATTTCCAACTGACTTTGAAGTAATTTTATCAAAATGATTTATCCTGCTTTCTTTTTTTATAATTTCTTTAATCTCTTCAATTTGTTTTTCATCTAAAGAATTATCTAATAAAACATTATAACTTTCCATAAATATTTTTATAGCTTCAAATAAAATTTTTGCAGAAATACAAATGGCAATAATTCCATCCACATAATATATTCCATACATACCAAAAATAGCGCCAATTAAAACTGAGGCTGTAATCCAAACATCATTTATATGATCTTTTGAATTTGCTAAAATCAATATATTTTCTGATTTAACACCTATCTTATGAACATACATATATAAAAATATTTTTACACAAATAGTAACTATACAAACCAAAATCATCATATAAGAAAATTCAAATTCTGAAGCATTTATTAAAGAAACTGTTCCATCAAAAGCGATTTTAAGTGCAAGATAAGCCATTACAACACTTATCAGCATAGAGAAAATATATTCTGCTTTTCCATGTCCATAATTATGACCTTCATCAGACGGTTCACTTGAAATTTTTCCACCAATCAAAGTCATTAGTGAAGAAAATATATCACTTGCACTGTTAATACTATCAGCAAATAATGATTGACTTTTACTTGCAATAGCAATTATAAATTTTATTACAAATAAAATAATATTTCCTACAATTCCAACAATTCCTACCTTTATCGTTTCTTTGCCACGCGTACTTGCCTCTTCATCCATAAACTACCCTCCTAAAAAATATAACTACGCAAACTAGTATTTTAAATTTAAAAGGGGCTATAAAAAAGCCCCTTTTTCTACCCATTTGAATATTTGATTAATCCAAAATTTCAATTCCATAAAACGACAAAAAACAACACATGGAAATTTTCCAATTAAAGTTTATTTATGAATAAAAATAATATAAGTAAATTTTTTTACTCGACAACATACTCACCTTTTAAAATTGTTTCAGTAATTTTGGCTGCTAAATATTCACCAGAATATTTTTGATTATTAGGCAATTTTCCTTTGTAATATACATTTGCATTAAAATATGTTTTATTATTATATCGAACTCCATTCACACTAAACACATTACCTTGATCAGTTAAATACCATGGACTATTTCTTGAATTGTTTTCGATTGAAGGTACTGTAATTCCCATATTCTTAGCACCAGTTTTTGTAATTTGTTGAAAATTTTTACCATGAAAATCTCCAGCTACTCCTGTAGCTATTTCATAATAAATTTGTTTTTGACTTTTTGTAACTCCATATATTTTATAAGATTCTAATAATTCTTTATATTTTGCCGATACAGCATTAGAAATATTTTGTTCATCCGAAATAAGTTTAGCATAATCTGAATCATTAGACAAACTATATATATTAAATATATCAGCAAAGATAAAATATATTATAATAAATATTATAACAACTAATACAATTATAGTAATTATGTTATTCTTTGTCATTTTTACACATATAATCCAATCATCAAAATATACTATAAAGAAGATTAGATTATTTCTCCCTTCTATTAAAATTTTATTTAATATATTTGCATCACTAATTGGTCCATCTCATTAGTAAAAATAGATTTAATTATATTTTATCATAAAGCATTAACATTTGTATACAAAAATTTAAAAAATACACTAAAAAAGAATAACTTTTTATTATTTTATATACCCTCTAAAAATAAATATCCATCAATCTTAATATAATTAAGGATTGTAGCCTTTTGTACTACAATCCTCAATAAATTAATACCTACAAAATTAATAACTATATTAATTTAACAGTATTCTGACCAGCTTTATTTACAAACAAATTTTGTTTATTCTAGCTCAAATGCACCAGTATACAATTGATAATACTGTCCCTTTTGGGCAATTAAGAAATCATGTTCTCCTCTTTCAATAATTCTTCCATGGTCTAAAACAATAATTGCTTTTGAATTTCTTACTGTAGATAATCTATGTGCAATTACAAAAACAGTTCTACCCTCCATTAGTTTATCCATTCCATCTTGAACAATTTTTTCTGTTCTCGTATCAATACTTGATGTTGCTTCATCAAGTATCATAACAGGTGGATTATTAATTGCTGCTCTTGCTATAGCTATCAACTGTCTTTGTCCTTGAGATAGTTGTGAGCCATTTGCTGTAAGCATTGTATCATATCCATTTGGTAATCTTTCAATAAAGCTATGAGCATTTGCAAGTTTAGCAGCTTCAATGACTTCCTCATCAGTCGCATCATCTTTACCATACTTTATATTTTCTTTTATCGTTCCAGTAAATAAGTTTGTATCTTGAAGTACCATTCCAAGCGAGCGCCTTAAATCAGCTTTTTTAATCTTTGTAATGTTTATTCCATCATATCTAATCTTACCATCTTCTATTTCATAGAAACGATTTAATAAATTTGTAATAGTTGTTTTACCAGCACCAGTTGCACCAACAAAAGCAATTTTTTGACCTGGCTTTGCATACAAACTTACATCATGCAAAATAGTTTTCCCCTCTTCATAAGCAAAGTCAACATCATGTAATTCAATATTTCCTTTAAGTTCAACATATTCAAGTCTTCCATCATGATGAGGCCACTTCCATGCCCATTTTCCAGTATATTTATCTGTTTCTTTTATTTCTCCATCAATGTTTTCTGCATTTACTAAAGTTACATATCCCTCGTCAATTTCAGGTTCTTCATCCATCATATCAAAAATTCTACCTGCACCAGCAAGTGCCATAATAATTGAATTAAATTGGTTCATTACTTGATTTATAGGCTCTGTAAATTTTCTAGTTAATTGTAAAAATGAAACTAAAGTACCAATTAATTCTGCTGGATTACTTGAAGATAAAGCTAAAATACTTCCAACGATTGCAACAGAAACATATTCTAAATTTGCAAGGTTACCTGCAATTGGCATCATAGAGTTTGCAAACTTATTCGCATTATACATATCCGAATTCAACTTTTCATTTAATTCATCAAACTCTTGTTTTGTTTTATTTTCATGAGTAAAAACCTTTATAACTTTTTGACCATTCAACATCTCTTCAACATATCCATTAACTTTCGCTAAAGACTCTTGCTGACTAACAAAAAATTTAGAACTTTTTGAAGCAATCGTTTTTATAATAACAAAAGTTATAAAAGAAAAGGCAAGTACAAAAATAGTAAGTTTCCAACTTAAAAAAAGCATTGAAAATAATGTTGAAATAATTGTTACTGATGACGATATTAAATTAGGTATAGATTGGGAAATCATTTGTCTTAATGTATCTGTGTCGTTTGTATAACGACTCATAATTTCGCCATGAGTATGCGTATCAAAATACTTTATTGGCAAAGATTGCATTTTATCAAACATTTCATCTCTTACATCTCTAAGAACTCCTTGGGCAATAATAGCCATTTGTCTATTATAAATAAATGATGACAAAATACCCACTACATATATTGCCAATAGTTTATATATAAATTCCATTAATCCACTATAATCTGGATTTTGCATTCCTATTAATGGAGTAATAAAATCATCAATTACAGTTTTTAATGATAGAATTCCCAAAACATTTGCAATTGAATTAAATATGATACAAATTAAAACAATAATGAATTTTATTTTATAACTTTTCCATATATAACTTAAAGTCCTTTTTAAAGTACCCTTTTTTATTTTAGGTTTTGGTGCCATCATAACACTTCCCTTTCCTCCAGGTCCTTTCATCATTGCACTACTCATTTGCATCACTTCCCTTCACTTGTGAATCATATACTTCTTTATAAATGACATTATTCTTAAGTAATTCTTCATGTGTACCAAAGCCGTTAACTTTTCCACCTTCCATTACTATAATTTTATCTGCATCTTCAACAGAATTAATTCTTTGTGCAATAATAATTTTTGTAGTGTTTGGAATTTCTTCTTTAAATGCTTTTCTAATTAATGCATCCGTTTTAGTATCCACAGCACTTGTAGAATCATCTAATATTAAAATTTTAGGTTTCTTTAAAAGTGCTCTAGCAATACAGAGCCTTTGTTTTTGACCTCCAGACACGTTAGTGCCACCTTGTTCTATATGAGTATCATATCCATTTGGAAGTGCCTTAACAAACTCATCAGCTTGTGCCAATTTACAAACTCTTTCAACTTCTTCTTGTGAAGCATTTTCATCTCCCCAACGAATATTTTCACTAACTGTTCCAGAAAATAAAATATTTTTTTGAAGTACGCATGCAACTTCATTTCTTAAAGTATCTAAATCATAATCTTTAACATTCACTCCTCCTACTTTAACTTCTCCTTCAGTTGCATCATAAAGTCTTGGAATTAAATTTACTAATGAAGATTTACCACTACCAGTACCACCAATAATTCCAATAACTTCTCCTGATTTTATTTTAATATTAATATTTTTTAAACATTCTTTATTTTTATTATTTATATAACTAAATGAAACATTATTAAATTCAATTGAACCATCTTTTACTTTTTCTACTGGATTCTCAGGATTTTTTATATCTGGTACTTCATCTAAAACTTCTACAATTCTATCGGCAGATGCCTTTGAAATTGTAAGCGTTAAAGAAACCATTGACACCATCAATAAACTTGATAAAACTTGACTTGCATATGTAAGAAGTGTCATTAATTCTCCAGTGGTAAGTTCTGTCATATTAGAACTTACTATTAATTTAGCTCCTAACCAAGAAACTAATAAAATACAAGTGTAAATAGCCAATTGCATTATAGGTGACATAAAAGCCATAATTTTTTCTGCAGTTGTAAAGTTTTCAAATATAACATTTGAAACACCTTTAAATTTTTCTTTTTCTTCGTCTTCTAATACAAAAGATTTAACAACACGAATTGCACTAACATTTTCTTCTACAACATTATTTAATTGATCATATATTTTGAAAGTTTTTTTCATAATAGGGTGTGTTTTCCTAATAATTAAAAATATTGCTATTGCAAGAATTGGAATGATACCTAAAAACACCATTGACAATTTTACATTAATTTTAATGGCTGCAATAAGAGAAATTAAAAACATAAGTGGAGCTCTAACTGCAATTCTAATAATCATTTGAAATGATTGTTGAACATTTGTAACATCAGTAGTAAGACGAGTAACTAAACTTGCTGTTGAAAACTTATCTATATTTGAGAAAGAAAAATCTTGTACTTTATAATAAAGTTCTTTTCTTAAATTTTTTGCAAAACCTGCAGATGCTTTTGCAGCAGTAAATCCATTAGTTGCACCAAAAATCAAAGAAAGCAATGCAAGAAAAACAAGCTCTAAACCAAGTTTATATATTTCATTCATATTACCATCATAAACACCTTTATCTATCAAATCTGCCATTACAAGTGGGATCAAAACTTCCATAACAACTTCTAATGCCACAAGAATAGGTGTAAGTATTGTTGGTAATTTATATTCTCCAATAAATTTTGATAATTTTTTTATCATCATATCCCCTCCAGTAAAATTTATATATTAACAACAAGCCTTGATATTTTATCGCTTATAATTTTTATTGTCAATAACTTTAGAAAGGAGTCTTATAAGCTCCTCTTTTTCTTCCTTAGACAATACAGAAAATACTTTCTTTTCAACTTTATCTGCAATTTTTTGCCCTTCGTTTATTAAAGCTATTCCTTTATCTGTAACTACAATACTTTTAAAATTTGAGCCTTTCTTACTTTGTTCTCTTCTAATATAATCTTTTTTTTCTAATCTGTTTATTATTCCTGTAACTGTAGGATTTTTAATGTTTAATTCCTTTTCTATATCTACCTGATTAACTTCAATTCCAGCCTTATTTTTTAGAAAAGTATATATTATTAAATCCATTTGTGAACGTGTAACATTTATATTGTTCATATTGCGATTTAATTCATCTTCAAGTAATTTGTGAACACATTTTACAGTTCTTCCTAAAACACACCTACTCATTTTTGCTCCTTCTTTCATAGCTTGCTACATAGCATACTATGGTAGTATAATTAAAAAAAGCATAGGAGTCAATACTCTAATGCTTTTTCACAATAATTTCATATTGCTTTATTATGCAACTTTTTCTGTATAATTAATAACTGTAATTTCTGTAATTGTATTTTTTACTGAATTAACTAAAATCTCTAATTGTTTAGCTACCTCATTACTATAAGATACCTCTCCACATTGCTTACAAACTTGAGAAGGAACATTTTTAATAATAATAATACAATTATCTAATTCTAACA
Source organism: uncultured Eubacteriales bacterium (assembly GCA_964401375.1). GTDB lineage: Bacteria > Bacillota > Clostridia > TANB77 > UBA1234 > UBA1234. The sequence continues at coordinate 8,494 of CAYNYD010000014.1, forward strand.
TAAATGTAGTTTTTTTATTTTCTAAATCTCCTTTACACAAAAAACAAGTCATATTATTCAATCTCCTTTCTTGTTTTTAAATCGTCATTCCATTTATTATTATCAGGATAATATGCTGTAATTATCCACAATTCACTTTCACTTAATCCACAAACTATATGTATGACTTGATTTTTTAAATTAATTCCATATATTAAGCAACTCGGAAATGGATAATCATTTTCATATTCTTCTATTATTTCACCATTTAATATCACATTTATTATATCACTTTCAGATATATTTCTTTGAAATAATCTCATTACCGCATGACTGGTCCATCTAACTTTGCCTTCCATAGTTAAATTTTTTATAATATCTATATTAACCTTTTCCATATACACCATCCTACTTCATTACATTTTATCATAAATAAAATAATAATGCTATAAAAATTTGAAAAATATAAAAATCAAATATTTATATAATCCATTTATATATATTTACAATATTTCCATTGCTTTTTGATATCCTAA
>CAYNYD010000014.1:9108-20293 GCA_964401375.1 uncultured Eubacteriales bacterium
TATATAATCCATTTATATATATTTACAATATTTCCATTGCTTTTTGATATCCTAAATTATATAAATAATCTACCTTTGAACTGTCAAGCAAATTAATTCCTTCTGTTTCTATTTCAATAGTTTCTCCACTTCCTTTAATTTCATACTCATACAATTCTTGATTCAAATATCCAAATGAAGATTCAATAACATTTAATATACTTTTATAGTTTTGTTCCTTTTTTGCAGTTTTAAAAATTACACATATAACTTCATCTGCTCCACAATTTTTTAAAACTTTCCACGGAACATTTTCTTTAACTCCTCCATCTATAAGTTCTGTTCCATTCCATTTTACAGGTTCAAAAATTCCTGGATAACTACAACTAGCACGAACAGCCGTACTAATCTCTATATCATTAACAAGTTTTAAATTATCTTTTGAAGGACAATTAGAATTAGTAAAAATATATGTATCTCCATTTTTTAAATCCACACTACTAATATATAAAGGAAATTTTATATCTTTAATATTATTTATTTTTCTTTTTGATAATTCTTCTTTCAAATATTTTTCTAATTTTTTACCAGCTGTAAGCCCAGATATTTCTATTCTATTATTAAATATCATTCCAACAATTAATAAAAAAATATTTTTTATATCAACATACTTAACATCTTTTGCATATTTTCTGAAAAAAGTATAAATCTCATCTGGACTATAACCGACAGGCATATAAAGTTGCAACAATACTTCCTGACGATGCTCCAGAAATCATATCTACTTTTATTTTTTTCTCTTCTAAGGCTTTTAAAACCCCAATATGTGCAGCGCCTTTTATTCCACCACCAGATAAACAAATTCCAAGTTTCATTTTACCTCCAAAATTATTTTTCAAATTCTTTACTAAGTTTGTTAATTGCTTTTGTTTCTATTCTAGAAACATACGAACGTGATATTCCAAGCATTTTAGCAATTTCATTTTGAGTCTTTGATTCTTTCCCATTTAAACCAAATCTAAGTTCAATAATCATTTTCTCTCTGTCTTGTAATACTTCAGAAATTTTCTTATATAATTTTTTTATTTTCATTTTTAAATCAATTTCATCTTCAACACTCATTCCGTCCATTTTCTATAACATCTATAAAAGTTATCTCATTTCCTTCTTTATCCTGTCCTAATGCATCATTTAAAGAAACTTCTTGAGAAAGCTTTTTTGTACTCCTTAAATGCATTAATATTTCATTTTCAATGCATCTAGCGACATATGTAGCAAGTTTTACTCCTTTATTACTTTTATAACTATTTATCCCTTTTATAAGCCCTATTGTTCCTATAGAAATAATATCTTCTTGGTCGCAATTTGCTCCTGTATATTTTTTAGAAATATGTGCTACTAATCTTAAGTTTCTTTCAATTAAAATATTTTTAGCCTCTTCATCACCTTGTTCCATACGTTCTAAATAATATGCTTCTTCTTCTTGAGACAATGGTTCTGGAAACATACTATAATTTGTAACGTATCCAAAAAGGAAAAAGAAATCTTTTATGAAATCAAAGAAAGGAATTATTTCGAGCATAAAGAAGCACCTCCATACATAACAAATATACTTATAACCTTAGTATATTCTGCGTTAGCATGTCAGGTGCTTGAACATATAAAAGTTTTAATTTAATAAATTTCATATTTACCGTTAATATATTTTAAACATATTCCTTGTACTGCCTTTTCAAGTATGTCTTTTGATAAATTGGTTTCTTCAAATTCTATATTAGAATTTTCTGTTAAATCTCTTAAAAAACGTTTTTCATTTTGTTCTCCTGTTACAATATATACATGACCTTCTTTTCTATACGTATTCAATTTAGTATCTTGTTTATTTAATATTTCATTCGCCATATTAATTATTTCTTTTTTTAAACAATTAGATAATTCTTCTTCAATAATATACTCACCATTTTCAAATCTAAAAACACCATTTATTTTTATATTTTTAGGCATATCTTTTTTATTAATTTCAATTTTATCTAATTTTCCGTTTTCTACTTTCCATACTACACAAACATCATTATTAATAAATCTCTGATTGTTTTTCCAATATGGTTTTTTATTATCTTTCACAAAATATATTGCTCCATTTTGATTATTTTTTTCAAAAAATTTTATTACAGTTTCTTTTTCTTTCCACCTAATAGAATTTTCATTTCCAGTTGTCATTTTCCTTTGAGATAATATTTTTTCAATTATTGGTTCTTCATTAGAATTCAAATAATTCGATAATTCGTTAATAAGATCTTTTGTTTCATTATTTTCCTTTAATGTTTCTGAAATATCATTTTCTAAATTTAAAATCAATACATAATCACTCCTCTAATTTATTTTCTATTCTTCATAGCTTTCTCCTGTTGAATAATCTATTATTATTCCTGGCTGTACATTATAGCAATATACATTAAAACATATCCCTTCCCCATTGTCTTCAACAGACCAAGCTTCCATTTCAACACCACTAGCTAATAAATTGTCTCCTTCATATATAGGTGTAACTCTATACAATACATGATTATCTTCATTATCTTTTATGTATTCTGCAACAATGTTTTCAAAAGGTAACATTCCCTCTGTATTTAAATATCTCGTACCAGTCATTAAATTATTTTTATTTGCATTCTCTGCTGAAAGTTGCCAACCAATTAAATGACAACGATTATATAAATATTTATCTTTTATTTTATCATCATATCTTTTTTGAACCCAGCCAGAAAGATCTTTCACACTTCCAATAGCATCTCTTTCTTCTCCTTCTGCTGGCATCGTCTCTTTACATACATTTGCAAATGCAACTCCAGTTCTACCAATGGCGTCCCATTCACTATATTTCTCAAAACTTTGAGTAGTATAATCTTCTTTTGTAAAATATGGTATATTATTATTTAGTTCTATATAAGGAGAGCTAGAATATTCAGGAATAGTAGACAAATCGAAGTAATTTTCTTTTATATTATCTTCCTTTTGATACAAATTATTATTAGAAATTACATTATCCACATTTTCATTTTGAATTATACTTTTGCTCTTATCTTCATCTTTAAAATTAATAAATCCAAGAATTACAATACAAATGGCAAGCGCTGACCAAAAAACTTCTTTAAAATCACTTTTATTATTTTTTCTTTTGCTCATACGAATCACTCCTAATGATTTATATTTATTTTATATTTTATCAAAAATAATTAATAAATAGCAAGTATCCATATTTAATTTTAGGAGTTTCTTTTTATTAATTTAAAAGTCGCTCAATGAGCGACTTTTAAATTTTAATAAAATTATGAATTAATAACTTTTTTCCTTTAATCATTTTTTTTATTAACGACCTGTTTTAATTTTTCTAATCCAAAGATTATCGCTCCACCTATTATAAAGAAAATAATGCTGAATGTTTTAAAAGACATAGGTTCTTTTGGAATATCAAGTGTTGTTGGTCCCATAACTATAGCATACAAAGAGCCTATCATAAGACCAATTATTAAATACATTGTTTGTGTTCTATATTTTTGCAATGCCAATTTTATTAATCGTATAAATAATAAAACTCCAGCAATTACTCCAAGACAAAAAACTATCAATATTGGTAAATAACTAAAATTAAAATGCAATACTTCTTTAACTGCAGTAATTATAGGAATATAAAGACCAAATATCAAAAGTATAGTTGAGCCCGAAATGCCTGGCAATACCATTGCAGAAATAGCAAGCATTGCAGCAACAAATACATATAAGCATAAACTAATATCTATATCTAAAACGTTCACAACATTACTTGATGATGTAGGACTTAAATAAGTAATTAGGCAAACTATAATCACGCCAATTAAAGTAAATATTAAATTTTTATACCATTTATTAACTTTTAAAGAACTTTTTTCTTCTTTTATTATAAATGGTATTGAAAATATTATAAATCCCATAAATAATGAACTAATTTCATATACTCTATTTTCAAATAAATTAGTCAGAACTAAAACTGCTACAGCCATTCCAATTATCCAACCAATACCTATTTTTAATAAAAATAAAATTGCTTCTTTTTTTTCACTTAATTTACCAAACATTAATCTATCTAAAGAATTGATAAATTTATCATAAAATCCTAAAATAAAAGCAACCGTACCTCCCGATACTCCCGGTACACTATCTGCAAGAGCCATACAAAAACCTCTTATAGCATTTATTAAATATTCCATATCTTCCTCCAAATTTATAGAAAAATAAAAATCTAAATTCAAAAGTTGTCTATAATTTTCTTAATCTTTCCTCCACCTATTACAACAACATCATCATAAAAAACAGCCGATTGTCCTGGTGTAACTGCTCTCTGAGGCACATCAAAGACAACTTTTATATTATTCTCAACCTTAACTATCGTAGCTTCTGATTCATTAGTTGAATACCTAGTTTTAACTAAAACCTTTTTTTCCCCTTCAAAGTCTTTCATAAGCAAGTAATTAACATCTGTAACTAAAAATTCTTTAACATATAATTCTTTTTCTTCTCCAACAATAACTTCATTTCTTTTGACATTAAACCCAAGTACAAAAAGTGGAACTGGATTAGAAATTCCAAGTCCTTTTCTCTGCCCAATAGTATATTTATAAAGTCCTGTATGTTTTCCTAAAACTTGACCTTTCTTATTTACAATATCACCTTCTTTACTTTTTATATCCGAATTTTCTTCTAAAAATTTTTTATAATCTCCATCTGGTATGAAACAAATATCTTCGCTATCAGGTTTATTCGCTACTGGCAAATTATATTCATTAGCAATTCTTCTTATTTCGTCTTTGCTATAAAAATTGCCAAGCGGTAGCAATACTTTATCTAACAATTCTTCAGTAATATTGTATAAAACATAACTTTGATCTTTTTTAATATTATTAGATTTTTTAAGTACTTTTCTTTTATATGTACTATTATATTCTATTTTTGCATAATGTCCAGTAGAAATATAATCACAATTCAATTCTTGAGCTTTTTTATACATACTTCCAAATTTTAAATATTTATTACATTCTATACAAGGATTCGGTGTCTTACAGTTTTTATACTGCCAAATAAAATCTTTAATTACATACTCTTCAAATTCCTCTTTAAAATTAATAGTATAATGAGGAATATTTAGAAAATCACAAACCCTCTTTGCATCTAAAGTAGATGCTAGGTTACAACAACTTCCTTCAATTTCTCCATCATAAAGTTTCATTGTAGCACCTATTACATCATACCCTTGATTCTTTAATAATATTGCTGCCACACTGCTATCTACTCCACCACTCATTCCTAAAAGCACTCTTTTTTTGTTTTCCATAATAGTATCCATTCCTTTAAACACAAAAAACAGTTCGTTGTCGAATTATTCTTCGATTTATTTTTTATTCTCCACAATGCTCGCAATTATGAACTTGCAAATTACACTTCTTTACAATTTCCTCTTCTGTCATTTTGCCTTCTTTTCTATAATAATCTGCAATAGCTTCATGTATAGCTTCTTCTGCTAAAACTGAGCAATGAAGCTTTACAGGAGGTAACCCATCTAAAGCCTTTATAACATCACTATTCTTTAAAGCAAGTGCTTCCTCTAAAGTTTTTCCTTTAATCATTTCTGTAGATATACTACTTGAAGCAATTGCTGCTCCACAACCAAATGTTTTAAACTTTACATCTACAATAATGTTATTTTCAACCTTTATAAACATTTTCATTATATCCCCGCAAACTGGATTACCAACTTCTCCAATTCCTGAAGCATCTTCAATTTTTCCAACATTTCTTGGATTTGTATAATGATCTACTACTTTTTCTGAATATTCCATTATTTCTTTTCCTCCTCAATAAATTCTTCCCAAAGTGGAGACATTTCTCTTAATCTATTAACAATCTCCACTAAATTTTCAACTAAATAATCTACTTCTTCTTTTGTATTGTATTTGCCTATCGAAATCCTCAAGGAACCATGTGCAATTTCATGTGGTAAACCAATTGCAAGTAATACGTGTGATGGATCAAGTGAACCAGATGTACAAGCACTTCCACTGGAAGCTGCAATTCCTTTCAAATCTAAATTTAAAAGAAGCCCTTCTCCTTCAATAAATCTAAAAGAAATATTACTATTGCCAGGTAACCTTTTTTCCATATCTCCATTTATTTTAATATATGGTATTTTTTCTTTTACTTGCTCTACATAGTAATCTCTTAATTCCTTAATCTTTTTATTATGTTCATCTAAATTTTCATAAGCTAATTCAATTGCTTTACCCATTCCAACAATTCCAGGAACATTTTCTGTACCTGCTCTTTTACCTCTTTCTTGATGTCCACCAGCAACAAATTTTTCAAATTTTACTCCATTTCTTATATACATTGCACCTATACCTTTAGGTCCATAAAATTTATGAGCAGACATAGAAAGTGCATCAATATTTAATTCTTTTACATCAATTCTTAAGCTTCCTACTGCTTGAACTGCATCTGTATGGAAGAATATATTATGCTCTTTGGCAAGTTTACCAATTTCTCCAATAGGCTGAATTGTTCCAATTTCATTATTAGCAAACATTACCGTAATCAAAATTGTAGAATCTTTAATAGAATTTTTTAATTCTTCCATATCAATAATTCCATTTTCTAAAACATTGATATAAGAAACTTCAAATCCTTCTTTTTCAAGCTGTTTACATGTTTCTAAAATAGCTGGATGCTCAATTTTAGATGTTATAATATGATTTCCCTTATCTTTACAAGCATGAGCTATACCTTTTATAACAGTATTATCACTTTCACTGCCTCCTGCAGTAAAATAAATTTCATTTGGATTGCAATTTATTATTTTAGCTACTTGTTCTCTAGCAGTTTCTACAGCTTTTCTACTTTCCCTGCCCAATTTATATATAGAAGATGCATTTCCATAATACTCTTTCATATATGGTAACATTGCATTTAATACTTCTTCATCTAATTTAGTAGTTGCTGCATTATCAAAATAAACATTTTCCATTTACACATTATCTCCTTTTTTCATAGTAATCTGGTAGGAATTATATCATTTAATTCCTACTAAGTCAATAGGAATTAATATATTATCTACACTTATTTAAAAAATTATGCTTTAACTATTTTTCAGGAATTAAATCTGCTAAAGTTTTACTATTCACATATTCATTAATTACATCATCTAAACCTTTCCAAAAAGAAAATGTAATACATCCTTCTTTTTTATCACATTCTCCATCTTCAGTCAAACAATATATTGGTGCTAAATCCCCTTCTGTTGCTCTTAATATATCTCCAATAATATATTCTTCCGGTTTTTTAGCCAACTTATACCCACCATTATTTCCTCTAGCTGTTATTAAATAACCTTCTTTATTTAACATTGCAATAATTTGTTCTAAATATTTATTCGAAATTCCTTGTCTATTAGCAATATCTTTCAGCGAAGTAAAGCTTCCATTATTATGCATTGCCAAATCGATCATTATATTTAAAGCATATCTTCCCTTTGTAGATATTTTCATCTTTATCACTCCATTTATAAAATTAACTTACTATTTTAACCTTATACCATAAAAAATATATTTTTTCAATATATGTATTCTAACTAAAAAATGATATAAGCTATAAAAATTATAACTTATATCATTTTTATTTGTAAAACTCTTTCATTTATTAACTAAATACATTTTATTTACAGTATTCCTTCAATAAACTGTTTGTCATTATAAAAATACTCTACCCTCTCAATAAAGCCATCCCAACCATCATATTGACCTGCCAAAAGCCTAGCAGGGCATTCTTTACCTGACCAATATTTATGTGGAACCACTCTTTCTATTGGGATTTCATACATATTCATAAGAGTAGCAGTCAACTTAGCTTGTAATGAAATAGCTGTATCAAACCAGGTATCTTCATTCACTAACCGTTCGATGCCAATACTTTCGGCATTTCCTATATCATTTCCAGTATGATGTGTAGAAACATTACTCTCTAAGAACTGATAAACCACCGGAATTTCAAACCGATTAGCTTCGATTAAAAAATGATACCCTATAGTCGAGTCGTACGAACTTAATTTCTTACGATAGTAAGACACATTCTTCCAACTTGGCTCTTTGCCTAATCCCAAAGATGTTTCATGGATAGTTATCCATTTGGGTTTCATCGAACCTGTCCGTCTAGGTGAACCTTCTGGTATTAACCACATTTCCAAATGCTGTCTCATACTTCATTCACTCCTCCTATTCGTCATACCAACACACACATTGCCTTTTCATTATAATACTTTACGGCTATAAAGTCAATATTAAGAAGCTACTTACTCTTTAAATATTCAACATACTCCTCCAAGCACATGTTAAGTTCATTCATTTCTTGTGCATTGTCTTTCCCAACAAATCTCCAATGCCAAGGCTCATATTTTACTTTTGTAATTTCTTCTTTATCTTTTGGATATCTTAATATAAATCCATATTCTTCTGCATTATCTTTTAGCCATTTAAAAGCAGATGATTTTTCAAAAGCATCATCAACATTATTAAAATCAACGCATAACCCTATATTATGCTCACTATATCCAGGTTTATTAATAGAAGTTTCTGTAAGTACTTTTGAAATAGATTCTGAAAAACCTTTTGCTTTATATTCTTGAACTTTTTCATTAAAAAGAGCTTCTTGAAGTTCGATTGTTCTATATGTAGATTGTGCCCAAAAATTAGTAATACCATCTTCCTTAGCATCTCTCATCATATTTTTCAAATACTTTATAGCTCTACTATCAAATTTTCTACTTCCATCTAAATTTTCCAAAGTAAATTTATAATCATCAGGAACCTTATTTTCAGAATTAACTAAAACTAATTCCCAACCTAAATCAATTTCCTTATCTTTTCCATTCGACTCTACATCATCAATTATTTTTTGCATTGAATTAATCGTTATATTTTGGTCTGCAATCGTAGCAGTAAGTCCATAAGTTTCATCTTTTAAAGCAAATGCATAAATTATCAATGCAATTATAATTAAAAGTAACACACTAATTATAATTTTTTGTCTATTAATTGTTCTTTTATCCATGTATTCCACCTCAAGAAAATATTATACATTAAAAAGGAAGTAATTTGTAGAATTTTAAAATATTTTTAAAAAATTTTATAATTATAAAAAGCAAAAAACTAGGACTATTTTTATATCCCAGTTTTTTGCTATATTACTTTTTTACTAAAACTTTAGCATTAGTTGCAGACGTTCCATCTTTAGCAGGATCACTCACATCTACTTGAACATTATTTATATTTAGAGAAACAACTGGACGTAATCCATAAGCTGCAGTATCAGATTTTCCAAAAGACTTGTACATACTATACGAATTAACATTAGTAGCAGATGCATAACGTATATCATAGCTTACAGCTGGCAAGTTGGTATCAATATCATTATAATTACGAATTGCAGATGAAGAAAGCCATCCAATTTCATTTCCTAATATGCTTGCAATTGCTGGATTTACAGTGTTTGGCACATAAGTATAAAATGTTTCAGTTACATATACTGGATTTTTTTCTACTGATTCTCTATATAAAAAGCCATTATCATCCGTTTTTTCTGTTCCTCCACCATCATTAGAGTAAAATCTTCCAGAAGGATATGTTCCATTAGAATGTTGAACTTTATTAAATACTTTACCATTATATGTTATTGTTCCATTTTGTGTTCCTGCTGAATTTGGATAATATAGCCACCTACTAACATCAGTCGGTATGATATATCCACATGCTTTATTTAGCTGTTCTATTGTCATATTTCTAGCCGTTACTCCAAGAGAAGCACTGCTATAGAGTTTACCACATATTGTATTTAATTCTCTTAATCCTCCAAGATATCCTTTTACATTACTCAAATACACACCACTATTTACTACTCCATTTGTTGTGATAAGCACAGTTTCTGTAGTTTCATCAACACTTAAAACTCTCCAATCAGCAGTTCCTGTTGTTAATGTTTGTGAAACAGTGTGACCTGTATTAGCTATATTAGTTGTATATGAAGTGCTATCAATATAATTAGAATAATTTACATATTCACCAACATTTAAAGAAGTAATATCTCTATATTCACTTTCAATTACTATTGTAGCCTCTTCAGAAATAGTTTCATTACCTGCTTTATCTTCTACTTTTGTTACAATTTTATAAGTTCCACTACTCATTTTTGGGAAAGAACTAACTTTACTATACCAAATAAATTCTTTGTCATTTTCTTTTTTTATTCCATATTGATAAATTCCTGTTAAACCTGATTGAGTCTCAATATTACCTATTACTTCAGTATCTGTTTGATTAATTTTTACTGAAAGACCATTATCTTCATCATATGAAACAGTTGGTGCATCATTAGATGGAGGTGTTTCATCTAATATTATAGTATCGTACGCACTAGCTATTTTCCCAGTTTGATCCCTAAAAAATGCATATACAATTTTTTGACCATCACCTTCTGAAAGCGTAAAGTCTTTATATTCTTTATTAAATTCTTCCCACGTTGCTGTAGGCACTTGCTCTTCTGTCACAAAGACAGATTCAGCATACAAAGATTGTAAAAAAACTACTACATTTCTATCATTAGTATACCTATCACCTTCGTTTATTGTAACTTTTGAATCTACTAATGTCATAGAATCTCCAGAAACATATTGGCAATTAGTCAATTCTAATCTACTTAAAGCAGAATAAACCGTCCCATTTCCCGCCATGTCTTCAACATATATTACAATATTTCTCTCTGAATCAGGATATCTTCTATTATTATATGCAAATTGTGGATAAGAATCATTTAGCGCTTCCATAGCTATATTGGCATTTTCTTTTTCACCACTTGTAGTTGTTGGACTGATAATGATAGAATTAATCTTAACAAATTTTTCATAATATTCCTCATATGAATTCAGATAATCTTCAATTGTATCACCTTTTATATTTTTTTCTCCCCATAAATAACTCTCTAATAATTCTTCAGGAGAATCAGTATACTCTTCATTAGTCATTGTAAAATATTCTGCATTATCTTTTCTCGTTACTTCATCTATATCAAAATGGCTTGTTTCTTTAACTTTACATCTTATAGTTTTTACACCTGTTTCTGCATCATCAAC
>CAYNYD010000015.1:0-20170 GCA_964401375.1 uncultured Eubacteriales bacterium
TGATATTTATTGTAATATAATAAATGTTCATGCGGGAGTAGCTCAGTTGATAGAGCGTCGCCTTGCCAAGGCGAAGGTCGCGGGTTTGAGCCCCGTTTCCCGCTCCATGTTTTTTATTGAAGATTAGTAATACCAAGTCTTTTAAGGCTTGGTATTTTTTTAGATTAAAAGGCGGAAAATGTTTTAAAGCAAAATATAATAATTATTTTACTAATAAAAATAACATTGAGTTAAAAAAACAGGAAAGCAAATTAAGATAATATGCTAGCTGTAAATTGTTACTAAATATCTAAGACTTTTTTTAAATATAATTGTCAAAGATTTGTAAACATCTTAAAGCTGAAAGGAGGCATAATATGGATAACGGTGCAAGTAGTTACCACCGTTTCCTAGATGGAGATGAAAGTGGATTAAATGAAATAGTAGAAATGTATGGAGATAATTTAATGTATTTTATAAATAGTTACGTTAAAAATATAGCTTTGGCTGAAGATATAATGGAAGATACTTTTATGGAAATTATAGTACATAAACATTATTTTAGAGGTGAATCTTCATTTAAAACATATTTATTTAAAATAGGAAGAAATAAAGCTTTAAATGCTTTAAAAAAGAACAAACCTTTATTATCTTTAGATACAGAGATAGAAGATACTTTAAAATTGGAAGAGATAATTATAAAAAATGATAAAAATAGACAAATTAAAGAGGCTATGGAAAAAATTAAAGATGATTATAGAACAGTAATATATTTGTTATACTTTGAAGGAATGTCTTATGATGAAATTGGTAAAGTATTAAAAAGGAGTAATAAACAGGTAAAAAATTTAGCATATAGAGCAAGAAATTCTCTTAAAGAAGTTTTAGAAAAGGAGGGATTTAGCTGTGAAGAGTAATGCTGAAAGAGTAAAAAGTATTTTAGAAAAGGCAAAAAAATATAAACATCAAAGATTACAAATTATTTCATTTGTTACAATAATGGTATGCATTTGTGCAATTGTTTTTATTGGAAATGAAATGTTATTTAATAAAAATAAGAATAATTATTTTATAACGACACGAAATGATGATAGAGGAGGTTCAAATGGGTCAATAGAAGAAGATTTATTTGCTTTTAATTCAAAAGAAGAATTAATAAATATGTTGAAGGAAAAAGCAGAAGAAGCAAAATATAACAATTACTTGGGAAGTTTTAGTATTAGAGAAGATGCAGCAAGTATTTCATTTAAACAGGAAGATAATTTATTGTCGACAGTAGAGAATCATTCATCAACGAACCTTCAAGAAGAAAACGTTGATGAATCAGATATTATAAAGACTAATGGCAAATATATTTATTATTTAAATAACAAAGAAAATGCTTTATTTGTATTGGAAGATAAAGAGAATAAACTTACTTTAGTAAAAGAGATTGATTTTGAAAAAGGATTTTATAATGATGAGCTATATTTAGATGATAAATATATTATTGTAATAGGAAATCACACGATTTCGCGAGAGAGTATAAATGAAGATAAAAATAATCGTGAAATTTATAGCAATGCTACAGAAGTATTAGTTTATGATATTAATTCTTATGAGTTATTAAGGCAAATTGAAACAGAGGGGAATATCGTTTCTTCGAGAAAAATAGATAATGATATTTATCTTGTAACTAATAAATATATTTCATTTTATGATTTTTACGAAGATTGTGCTATACCTATATATAAAGATTCTAATGTGAGTGGAGATTACCTAGAATTGCCAATATCTAAAATAAAATGTTTTGACGAATTTGAAGAAGATGTAAAATGTAATTATATGATTATTACTTCTTTTAATTTAGACGATATAAAAAGTGAGATAAATATTAATTCATATTTAGGTGCTGGTAATGAGATATATTGTTCAACAGAAAATTTATATGTAACTAAAACGTCATCTACATATATAGGGTCAAGTAGTGGTGATGATACAATGTCAAATAAATTTATTGGTAGTATGATGGTTGATTCGTCTTTGTTTGATGTTAATACTAATATTCATAAGTTTAAAATTGATAATGGTAATATAAAATATGTTACAACTGGCAAAGTATCCGGGGGTTTATTAAACCAGTTTTCTATGGGTGAGTATAATAATTATTTTGGAATAACGACTACAGATGGAAATGATGGAAATAATATTTATGTGTTAGACAAGAATTTAAATGAAGTTGGAAAATTAGAAGGGCTAGCAAGTGGAGAAAGAATTTATTCTACAAGATTTATGGGAGATAAAGTTTATGTTGTAACATATAAAACAGTGGATCCTTTATTTGTAATTGATTTGAGTAATCCTGAAAAACCAGAAGTTTTAGGAGAATTAAAAATACCGGGATTTAGTAGTTATTTACATCCATTATCAGATAAATATTTACTTGGCTTTGGAGAAGATTCAGTAGAAAAATCTTATTTGAATGGGGAAGGAAAAACGGAAGTAACAGCATATACAAATGGTATTAAAATGTCAATATTTGATGTTTCAGATTTTAGTAATCCAAAAGAATTACATACAATTAAGATTGGAGCTAGGGGGAGCTATTCAAATTTATTGAATAATCACAAGGCATTACTAATAGATGAAGAAAAAGGCGTAATAGCATTTCCTGCAACAGTTACAAGTGATGAAGGAGTATATGATGATGGAATTCCAAAGTATGGCAAGGTTACTTTTAAAGGTGCATTAGTTTATAATTTTAGCATACAAGATGGTTTTAGATTAAAAGGTAAATTAGAACATAATATGAATGAGGCAAATGTACAAAGAATTATTTATATAGGGAATAAGTATTATACTGTTTCAACTGATATTATAAAATCATGGAACATGGAAACAGTAGAAGAAATCGATTCATTCAAGTTTTAGAACAAAAAAATTCTTCATTTTGACTCTAAGTATTGATTTTATATACAATATATTGTATTATATGCACAAGTTAATAATTTTGGGTGGAAAAATCTTATTATAAATAGGGTTTTTGCGCCCTTTTTTGTTGCTTATTTTTTGGAGGAGTAGATTAAATAGTGAAAAAAGAAAATTTTGAAGATATATCATCGTGGCTTCCCATCAAGAATTTCGATGATACTATTAATTTAAAGAATGGTGAATGTATTAAAATTCTTGAAGTAAAGCCGATTAATTTTAAACTGAGATCTGATAAAGAGCAGATAGCAATATTAGAATCATACAAAAGATTTTTGAAACAATGTAATTTTGAAATTCAAATTGTTATATTAGCTTATAAAGCTGATGTAAAAAATCATTTAGAAAAGATAGAAAATTATTCTTTTGGAAATGAAAAATTAAAGAATATAATGAATGGATATAAAAATTTAATTACAGAGATTATAAAACAAAAATCATGTATTACAAGAAGATTTTTTATAGTTATTAAATCGAATAATTCTATTAATGAAAATATAGAAAAAATAATAAACGGTTTGTCAGCTTGTGGAAATGAGGTAATTCCTTGTGATAAGAGTATGATTAGAAATATTTTAAGAGTTTATTTTTGTAAAAATATTATTTTAAATGGGGAATAAGTGTATGAGTTTTATAAAAAATGAATTAGATATTTTACCAACAAGTGTGGATACTAAAAATCCAAGATATATTTTAATAGATAATACTTATGCTTCATCTCTTTTTGTAAATAATTACAATAGAGAAATGGATGGTGGATTTTTAGATAGATTAATTTCTTCAGATATAGATTTTGAAATTTCAATTTTTTATGATAAAAGAAATTCTTATGAGACTTTAAAAAATTTAACAAGTTATATAGGAAATTCTGGTGCTAATTTAAGAGAAACTAATAAAAATCAATTAGATATAGATTTGATGAATACAAGTTATGAAAATGCTAAATATATAAAAAAGCAATTGCAAGTAGAAAATGATGAGCTATATTTCCTTAATATTTATATTCTTACACGTGCTAATTCTTTAGAAGAGTTAGAAGCAAATCTTCAAAAAATAGAGGGATTAGCTATTGGCTGTGGTCTTTCTGTTAGACGAGCATTATTTAGACAAGATATGTTGTTTAAATGCAGTCTTCCAATTCTTTATAATCCAAAAGAAATTAAAGAAATAAGTAAAAGAAATGTTTTAACTAGTGGAATTATAAGTACATATCCATTTTTATCAAATGAACTATGCGATGATAATGGTATATTAATTGGAACAAATGCAATAAATAATTCTATTGTTATGATAGATAGATTCGATACTGAAAAATATAAAAATGCTAATATGTGTGTAATTGGTGCTAGTGGTTCTGGAAAATCTTATTTTATAAAACTTATGATAGCTAGGAATAGATTATTAAATATTGAACAATATATTATAGACCCAGACAGAGAATACACAAATATATGCGTTGAACTTGGTGGTACATATCTTAATTTTGGTAAAGAAAATGTTATTAATATAATGGAAATTAGAGAAATGATACTTGATAATGATGAAAGTTTTTTGCAGAGTAAAATTCAAAAATTAATGACTTTTTTTGGAATAATTTTTCCAGACTTAAATGATGAAGAAAGAAGCAACTTAGAAGAAAAATTGATTGAATGTTACTATGAAAAAGGTATTACATTTGAAAATAGCTCTTTATATTCTGAAACTGAAACTGGAAGATTATTATTAAAAAGGAAATTTAAAAGTAGTAACGAAATGCCAATATTAGGAGATCTATATAATTTAATTATTAAAGATGTAAATATGAAAAAAATTGCAAAGCTTTTAAAACCTTATGTTTCTGGTGCATTAAAATTTATGAATAACTATACAAATATAGATTTAAAAAATAAACTTGTTGTTGCCGATATTTATAATATTGAAGAGCAGTATATACCAATGGCATTATTTACAATTACAGAGTTTTATTGGGATAAAATCAGAGAAAATAGAGGTCGTAAAAAAATTATTTATTTAGATGAAGTCTGGAGATTAATAAATAAAAATAATGATACAGCAGATTTTGTTTTTAAAATATTTAAAACTATTAGAAAGTATGGTGGAGCTGCTACAGCGATAACGCAAGATATTAATGACTTTTTTAGTTTAAATAATGGTGTTTATGGAAAAGGAATATTAAACAATTCAAGTATAAAATGTATATTTCAAGTAGAGGAGAATGGATTAAATACTTTGAAAGAAGTTATGAATTTATCTGAACTTGAAACATATAGAGTTTTAAATTTAGAAAGGGGGAATTGTTTAATATATGCTGGAAGAAATCATTTATTAGTTAAAATATTAGCATCTGATTATGAACACAAGTTTATTAGTACCGATAGAAAGGATTTATAATTTTGAAAAGAGCTGGATTGAAAAAACATAATCTTTCACTACTATATGTGTCTTGTGAATAAAGTAAGAAAGGAATGGAATTTTATATGAAAAGAATTATTACAGCAATGGGAAATGATGTATTAAATAATGAGTTAAAAAAATATGCTAAATATGATGTGATACTTGAAGATTTATTTTATCAAGATATGGTAATTAGTAATATTGTTAAATATGAATTCGATACTTTAATAATTAGTGGATTACTTCAAGGTCAATGGAATTTAGAAGAATTTGTAGATAAAATTAGATCTAAAAATAGTTTTGTAAGAATTATTATTGTAACAGATGAGATTGATAGTTCTTTAAGAAAAATATTAGAATCAAAGAATGTTTTAGATATCTTTATTGACAGTACTGTAGAAATACAAAATATAATTGATGCAATAGATAGAGAAGAAACTGTAAAGAAAAAATATGAAATGGTAAGGGAAGAAACAGCAGATTATATTTTAGAAAATGATATTAATAAAGATAATAAAACAAATATTAAGGAAAGAGAGAATAATCAAGTAAAAGAAAAATTTATATTAGAAAAGGCTGTGCAAAAACAAGAAATTATTGCAATTAGTGGAATATCAGGAGCAGGCAAATCAACTATTGCTACTAATATATGCAAAGTTTTATCACAAAAAAGTGATTCAAAGATTTTACTTATAGATTTAGACACATTAAATGGAAACATAGATGAATTACTTAAAATTAATAAAGTACCAGAGAACATAGAAATAGTAATTGATGATGATAAAAGATCTGGTATTAATTATGCTACAGAATTGATTATGAAAAATAGGTTTGATTCTAATGTGTTTGATGAATTAGTTATTAATGCAGATGGATTTGATGTATTAACAGGAAACACTTCATTGCATTATTGCCAAAATGTTTTGAAAGAAGAATATTATGAGAAAATGTTACAGTCTGCAAAAGAAAAATATGATTTTATTATTATAGATACAAGCAGTAATATATTTTTAGATTCGACAAAATGGGCACTACAAACGGCGAATAGAGTTTTATTTGTTACTGAAAGTAATTATTTATCTATAAAGAAAATGCAACAATTTATTAATGTAATTATTAATATCTGGGGTGTCTGGAAGCAAAAAATAGAAATAATAATAAATAAAAAATATAAAAGTGAACTTGAAAATGAAGCAATTTCCAGAATTATGGAAGGATTAAAAATAATTGGAGAAATAAAATTTAATGAAGAAAATAATATGACTTCTTATGAAAAAATATTATCAAATATAAATTATATTCCTAAGAGAAATATTATGGAAAAACTGGGAAGTATAAGGAAAAACTTTTTCTCTATTCCAAATAAAATAGATAAGGAAGTGGTTACAAATGTTAATTAATCCATTAAAATCTGATAACTTAAATATTATTGTAAAAACTGATGTTAATAAAGATAAGGTTATTGGAGAAATAATTACATATTTAATTAATAATTATTCTGACTATTTAAGTGATATAGATATAAATAGAGGTATCGTAGAAAATATTGTTAAAGAAAAAGTTTATAAAGAATATTCTAATATGAATACAGAGTCAACAATAAAAAGTATTTTAGATAAATTATTTGGCTATCATATTTTGCAAAAATATATTGATGACAAAGAAGTCTCAGATATTAGAGTTACCAGATTTGACAATATTTTTATAAAAAGAAATGGTGTATGGGAAAAAACAAAAGAATCATTTAATAATGAAGAAGATTATTTAAACTTTGTGAGATATTGTGTTTTAAAAAATAGAGGAAAAATAACTAATGAAACACCAGTTGTTATTGTAAGTGATAGAAAAAATAATTTGCGTATAGAAGCTGGAATTGAACCTGTTAATGTTGTTTCACCTAATTTAGTTATTCGTATTCACAGACCAGAAATGTTACAGAGTTTAGAAGAGCTTTTTATTTCAAATATTGAAATGTTAGACTTAAATATTTATAAATTTTTAATTAAAGCAATAATATCTGGTTGTAATATCATAATTAGTGGAAAAGGTGGTAGTGGCAAGACTACACTCATGAGAAATTTAATCAATAGAATACCAGAAGATTTATCTATTACAACTAATGAAGAAACAGCAGAATTATATAGTACACACCCAAATGTAATACAACGTGAAATTTTAAAGAATAGAAATGAAGATAAAAATATAACACTTGCAAAATTAACAGCACATTCACTTGTAATGTCAAATGATGTAGTTGTAATAGGGGAATTAAAAGGTGAAGAAAGTATGGTATTTTTTGATGCTGTTGCAACAGGACATAGAGGATATGCAACAGTACACTCTGATAGTAGTACCAATACAATTGATAGATTGGTAACACTTATGAAAAGAGATTCAAATGCTCAAAGCTATACAGACAAATATTTGAGAAAATTGCTATCAATGTCTATTGACGTAATTATTTTCATGAAAAATTTTAAAATTCATGAGATTGCAGAAGTATTATATGATGAAGAAATTCAAGATGTAAAATATAATATTTTGTTTGAATTTAAAGTAGAAAGATATGAAAATGGAAAATCTATTGGATATTTTCAAAAAATAAATGATCCAATTGGAAGATGCAAAGAAAAAATAGAATTAAGTAGTTATGAAGTTGAAAGGATTTTATCATGATTTGGAATGTTTTATTATTTGTTTTAATTAGTATTTCAATATATTTTGTGGTTGAACTAATAGTAGAAAAAAATGTTATAAAAAAAATAAATAATTATATTTTGAAAAAAAATGAAGAGTATTATGATGAGTTATTAAAATATTATGAAAAAAATAAAAAAGTTAAATTAAAAGAAAAAGTAAATTATATTCATAAGATTAATATTTTGATTGATAAATGTGGAATACAAAGAAGTATATTTATAAATCCTATAACAATGGTTTTAGCTGGTATTTTATGTATGGTAATGGCTTACTATTTAGCCTTTAATTTCTTTAAAATAGTTCTTTTGTCTCTTATAATTTGTATACCATTTTTTTATGTACCTTTTGCTGTTCTCAAAGCAATAGCAAACTATAAAGAAGAAAAAATAGAAAAAGTGTTTTTGAATTTTTTACTTCAATTAAAAAATCATACTCAAATAAATAACGATATTATTTCAGCTATGAAAGAAGTGAAAACTATAGAACCATTACAAGGCTATGTAAAAAAATTTCTTATTGAAATATCAAGTGGTATTAAATTTGAAAAAGCAATAGAAAATTTTAAAGAGAAAATAGACATAAAGCAGATTAAATCATTTCTTACTAATTTACAAAATTGTTATTTGTATGGTGGTAATTTTTCAGAATTAATTTCTAAAAGCTATGCAATGATTAGTGAAATTCAAAGAGAAAAAGAAAAAAGAATACAAGAAACAAAAGGAGCAAGAATAGTTTTATTTATATTGATTTTCTTAGATTTTTTTGTATATATTTCTTTTGTGAAATCAAATCAAGAAAATTATTTGATAATGAAAAAAAGTGTAATTGGTATGGTGATTTTATATTGGAATTTTTTATCAATATGGATTTTAGTATGGTTATCATCTATAGTTAAAAAATTAGATTATTAAGGAGGAATATTATGGAATTAGAATTGTTAAAAAATAATAATTTAGATGTAACAGCAGATAATATAAAAAATGCCTCAACAATTGTAAATGAAGCATTTAATAATTCTGTTGAAAAAGAATTAAATAATATGAATTTGGAAGAGGGAATCCTTTCAAAAATCAAAAAAGGATTTGAAAAATTAAATATTAAAGAAGTTGTTTCAAAATCAATTGACACAGCAATGAAAACAACTTTAAAAACAGTAGCTCGGTGTTAAAGCTAAAACGGTTGATAGTATAAAAGAAATTGGAAAGGCAATACGAGACAGTGATTTAAAAAAAGGATTAAAAGGAGTTTTAGATATTGGAATTGATTCTATCAAAGGAATTCCCACCACATTAAAAAATTCTCTTAAAAGTGGAGTTGACTTAGCTTTAGGAGATACGTTTGATGATGAGCTTCAAGAGGTAATGGTAAAACAAAAAAATACACTTTCAAGGCTAAATAAAAAATGTGATAATTTTGATAAAGCATTGAAAGAAAATGATGAAAAAAATATGAAAAAATATGCTACTGCAATTGGTAAAGATTTAGAAAAAGTTTCATTAATATCTAAAACTATTGATAGAGGAAAGGAGATTTTAAATAAATATGAGCTTATGAAAAATAAAGGCTCTACTGAACTTAATTCATTAGAGCAAGAATTATGTGCCAAATTAGCTTAACTGTTGAAAAACATAATAAATAAATAAGCTACTAGCTGTAGCTGATATAATAAAAGAAGCAACATAAAATAATATTCCTACAGTTATTTTCATTGTTGATACTGCCATATTAACATTTCTATTTTTAAGTGATGTTCCACTTTTCTTAACAAGAGATTTTTCAATATTGTTTTCTTCAATTTTAGTTTCCATATTTCTTTTTTCCTTTCAAAAGACTACAAAGTTATTATAACATTGTCAACATAAAAAGTCAACAGAATTATGAGCAAAAATAGTTCGTCAATTAAATAATTGATTTTTCTTGCATTTCCGTAAGTGTTTTAGTATAATTTTAATGAAAAACATAACGGTTTTCATTATGTATTTAGTGATAGATGGGAGATATAAAAATGGAAGAAAATGCAAAAAAAATAATCCGAGTAGATATTGAGAAAGAGATGAAAAAATCATATATTGATTATGCTATGAGTGTAATTGTTTCAAGAGCTCTTCCAGATGCTAGAGATGGTTTAAAGCCTGTACATAGAAGGATTCTTTATTCGATGGATGGTTTGGGATTAACTCCAGATAAGCCATATAGAAAATCTGCATATATTGTTGGAGAAGTTATGGGTAAATACCATCCTCATGGTGATGCTTCAATTTATGATGCATTAGTTAGAATGGCACAGGATTTTTCTCTTAGATATATGCTTGTAGATGGTAATGGTAACTTTGGTTCTGTAGATGGTGACTCACCAGCTGCAATGAGGTATACAGAAGCTAAAATGCCTAAAATAGCTGTTGAAATGTTGAGCGATATTGATAAAAATACAGTAGATTTTATGCCAAACTATGATGAGAAAATTATGGAACCTACAGTGTTGCCAGCAAAGATTCCGAATTTGCTAATAAATGGTTCATCTGGTATTGCCGTTGGTATGGCAACTAATATACCACCTCATAATTTAACAGAGGTTATTAATGCTATTATTAGGTTAATAGAAGAGGATAATGTAACTGATGAAGAATTAATGTCAGAAGTTAAAGGGCCAGATTTCCCAACGGGAGGAATAATTGTTGGTAGAGAAGGAATTAGAAGTTGCTATACAACTGGTAGAGGAAAAATTATTGTTAGAGCAAAAACTGAAATTGAAGAGCATGGAAATGGCAGATATAGAATTATAGTTACGGAATTACCATATCAAGTAAATAAAGCAAGACTTATTGAAAATATAGCAGATTTAGTTCGTGATAAGCGTATTGATGGAATATCAGATTTACGAGATGAGTCTGATAGAGAAGGAATGCGTATTGTTATAGAATTAAAGAGAGATGCAAACCCAAAAATTGTATTGAATCAATTATTAAAAAATACTCAAATGCAAGATACTTTTGGTGCTATTATGTTGGCTTTAGTAAAAAATGAACCTAAAATATTGACATTAAGAGAAGCTTTAGAATGTTATATTGATCATCGAAAAGAAGTTATAATTAGAAGAACGCAATTTGATTTAGATAAAGCACTTGCTAGAGCTCATATATTAGAAGGCTTAAAAATTGCTTTAGATTATATAGATGAGGTTATTGCAATTATAAGAGCAGCTTATGATGATGCAGCAGAAAGGTTAATGAAAAGATTTAAATTAACTGAGATTCAGGCTAATGCAATTTTAGAGATGAGACTTAAAACTTTATCAGGATTACAAAGAGAAAAAATCGAAGAAGAATATAAACAATTATTAGAGCAAATAGAGAGATATAAAGCTATTTTAGGTAGCGAAAAATTAGTTTGTGATATTATTAGAGATGAATTAATTGAAATAAAAAATAAATATGGTGATGAAAGAAGAACTCAAATTATTGCAGCTGAAGATGAGCTAACAAACGAAGACCTTATTAAAGAGGAAACAACTGTTGTTGCTTTAACACATTTTGGATATATAAAAAGAATGCCTGTTGATACATATAAAACTCAGAGACGAGGTGGTAAGGGAATAACAGGAATACAAACAAGGGAAGAAGATTTTGTAAAACAATTATTCATAACTTCAACACATGACACATTAATGTTCTTTACAAATAAGGGAAAGGTGTACAGGCTAAAAGGGTATGAAGTTCCAGAAGCTGGTAGAACAGCCAAAGGGACAGCAATAGTTAATCTTCTTCAATTAGATGGAGATGAGAAAGTTACAGCTGTTATTCCAATTCAAGAATTTGTAGATGGTCAGTATTTGCTAATGGCTACTAAGGGTGGAATAATTAAGAAGACTAGATTGCTTGAATATAACAGTGCTAGAAAATCTGGACTTCAAGCAATATCACTTAAAGAAAATGATGAATTGATTAATGTAAGATTAACAGATGGCGAAAGAAATGTTGTAATGGTTACTCATGAAGGTATGTCTATAACATTTGCTGAAAGTGATGTGAAACCAGTTGGTAGAGTGTCACAAGGTGTAATTGGAATTAGATTATCTCAAGATGATTATGTAGTTGGAATGGAACCAATTTCAACTGAAAAAGGTTATTTATTAGCTATTACAGAAAATGGTTTTGGAAAGAGAACGGAACTTGAAGAATACAGATTACAAATGAGAGCTGGTAAAGGTGTTATTACATATAAAACTACTCCTAAAACTGGAAAAGTTGTTGGAATAGAAGTAGTAAATGATAATGATGATGTAATGCTGATTACTGACAAGGGTACAATTATTAGATTAGAAGTTGGTAATATAAGTGTACTTGGCAGATCTACTCAAGGTGTTACCTTGATGAGAACGAACGATGGTGGAAAAGTAGTTAGTATTGCTAAAATAATGCTAGATGAAGAGTTAGAAGAAAAATAAAAATTTTTGATAAAACACTCTGTATATAGTGTAAATGTACAAAAGAAAGGAATATGGATATGGAAAATAGTAATATTTCAAATGAACAATTAGAAAGAAGTAATGCCATAATACAAAATATATCAAATTATTATACTTCGAGGATAGTAGGTCAAAAAAATTTACAAATGTCATTATTGATGTCTTTGATAGCCAATGGACATATATTAATTGAGTCTGTACCTGGACTTGCTAAAACAACGGCTGCGAAAGTGCTTACAGAAAGCTGTGGAGGTAAATTTTCTAGGATACAATGTACTCCAGATTTATTACCAAGTGATATTGTAGGTACACAAACTTATAATGCTAAAACAGGAGAGTTTGAAACAAAAATTGGACCAGTATATGCAAATTTTGTGCTTTTGGATGAAATAAATAGATCTAGTTCTAAGACTCAAAGTGCTATGTTAGAAGCAATGCAAGAAAGGCAAGTAAGTATTGGTGGAGAAAATTTTATGCTACCTGATGTATTTATTGTAATTGCTACACAAAATCCGATAGAACAAGAGGGAACATATCCATTGGCTGAAGCACAACAAGATAGGTTTATTATAAAAGAAACTTTGGATTATCCTGCTACAGGAGAAGAATTAGAAATTTTAAACAGAATTGAAAAAAATGTTTTTAAACAAACAGAAAAAGTTGTCGATTTAGAAGATATAAAGTATTTACAAGAACTAAGCAAGCAAGTATATATAGATGAATCGATAAAAAAATATATAATTAATATTGTATATGCTACAAGGCATACATCAAAGGTTATTAAACAAGAACTTTCTAAATATGTTACAAGTGGCGCAAGCACAAGAGCTTCTATAGCTTTCATGGAGGTAGGTAAAGCTTCAGCACTAATTAATGGAAGAACTTATGTTACACCAGATGATATTAAGAATATTTCTGCAGGTATATTAAGGCATAGAATTACAATGAATTTTGAAGCTATTGCTGATGAAGTTAAAGTAGAAACAATAATTAATGCTATAATATCTTCGATAAAAGCACCATAATTTGAATATTGGAGAGTTTTGTTATGAATATGAAATATATAAAAAAAATTAAAGCTAATTTATCAATTTACACAAAGAAAAGAACTTCAAATATTTTAGAAGGTTCATATAATTCAATATATAAAGGTAAGAGTATGAACTTTGAAGATTTGAGAGAGTATGTAATTGGAGATAATGTAAAAGACATAGATTGGAAAGCATCAGCTAGAAGCAATAAAATTTTAATCAAACAATATATTGCAGAAAAAAAGCATAATATTTTATTTATATTAGATTCTGGTAAAAAAATGTTGGCAGACACAAGAGATTTAGATTCTAAAAAAGAAGTTGCTTTAATGACAATAGGAACGATAGGATATTTAGTAGATAAACATGGCGACTCAATAAGTGCTATATTTAAGACAAAAAGTAGTATAAAATTGTTTCCATTCAAAACAGGGCTTTATAATTTGGAAGAAATATTAGAATCATATTCTAAAGAAATAGATGCAGAGAATAATTTAGAAAATTTAATAAATTATGTATTGAAATTTATTAGAAGACGAATGATTATTTTTATTGTAACAGACATTGCTGGAATGAGAAATATTTCAGATGAAACTTTAAAAAAATTATCTATATTACATGATGTAATGTTTATTAATATATCAGATGCTTTTATGACAGGATATAATGCATATGATGTTGAGCAAGGTTCGTATATACCAGATTTTATTTTAGAAGATAAAAAATTGAAAGATATAGAATTGCAGGTAAAAACTAAAATATATGAAGATATTAAGGATAGATTTAAAAAGTATAAAATAATTATAACAACAATAAATAAGCAAAACGATATAGTAAATGATATTTTTAAATTATTAGAAAGGCGAAGAAATGCAAACATCTATTAATTTACAAGAACCTTTTACATATTCAATTATTCCACTGATAATTACATTATTAGTAATTATAGCTGTTACTTATTTTGTAATTAAGAATAGAAAAAAGAATGTGGTAAAAAAAGAAATAGTAAAAGAAATTCCACAGAAAAATATAAAAAATATACCAGTAATAAAAAATAAGTATTTAAAACAATTAGAAACTATTGAAAAAAATTTTAAAGATAATACGATTACTCTTAGAAAAGCTTATCAATCAATTAGCGAAGCTGTTAGGTTATTTGTTTTTGAAGTTACGGATATTACAACTCAGAATTACACTTTGGCAGAAATAAAAAAATTAAACTTACCAATAGTTTATGAATTAATTAGTGAATATTATGAACCTGAATTTGCAAGTAAAGTTATTGGAGATTTTGATGCATCTATAAATAAAGCAAGGAGAGTTATAAACGAATGGAATTAATGAATCCAATTGTAATTGTAATCTGTTTAATAATTTCTATAGTAATACTTTTTGTTAACTTTAGTAAAAAAAATCAATATACCAGTGGAAAAAGAATTGCTAATGCTGGAATTATTAAAGAAACAGAGTATTATAAGTCTAAAGTAAATAGATATAAAATAATGTCTATTTTAATAAAAGCATTGAGTGTTTTATGTATATTGATAGTTAGCATACTTATTGCTAGACCCATAACTGTTCAAACTAAAAGTGAAGAGAGACTTAGTAGAGATATTATATTAGGAATTGATATATCAACATCTCAAAATGAAGTCAATTTGGAATTAGCTAAAAAGTTTAAAGACTTAATACCCAAAATTAAAGGAGATAGAATAGGTATAGTAATTTTTAATACATCACCAGTGGTATATTGTCCTTTGACAGATGACTATGATTATATTATTGAAAAACTTAATACTATAGAAAGACAAATGGAATTTATAATAGATAATAATGGAGTATATCCAACGATATTAACGGCAGAAAATGAAGAAGCGTATGCATTTTGGAATGGTGGGGCTATTGCAGGAAGTGAAGAAAGAGGTAGTTCTTTAGTTGGAGATGGTTTAGCACGGAACAATTTTCTCTTTCCCAGATTTAAAAACAAATAAGGATAGAACTAGAATTATTGTTTTTGCAACAGATAATTATGTGCAAGGAACACAAACTGTTACGCTTGAAGATGCTTGTATTTTGTGTAAACAGTATGATATTAAAGTATATGCTTATTGTCCAACTACAGAAATGAACAAATATGCTACTACTAAGGATATAAATTCATATAAAAAAGCAATAGAGCAAAATGCGAATGGTAAGTTTTATACAGGTAATTTAGAAAAAATGGCATCAACTATCGTAGATGAGATTCATAAAACTAAGGCCACAGCATTGAAGACAAATCAAAAGACGTATGTAACAGATCATCCAGAGTTTTTGGTTACAAGTGTTGTAATATTATATTTTATATTAATTATTATAGAGAAAAGGATAAAATTATGATAACAAACCCAATAATTCCTGTATGGCTTATGACTATAATATGTATAGTTCTAATATTTATTATAGTTTATAATAAGCTATTAATAAATATATTAAAGAAACAAGAAAACAAAAAAACACAAAGAGAAAAACAACTTTTAATTCGATATATAGTGGATTTATGTATAAAAATAAGTATAATTGTTTTGCTGTTTATTATAAATTTAAGGATTATGATTCCTAATGGAGAAGTATCAGTATTAAATCCTAATATGAATATCATATTTGTTATAGATAAAACTGTTAGTATGAGAGCTTTAGACTATGATGGATCAAATGAAAGAATTAAAGGAGTTATAGACGATTGTTGCTATATAGTAAATGAATTGCCAAATTGTAAATATTCGATTATAACTTTTGGAGACACAGCACAAAGAATAGTTCCTTTTACAAATGATACCAATATAGTAGAATCGGAATTAAAGGCTATAACAGTTGAAGATGGTTCAACTGCTAAGGGTACTTCATTAAATATTGTTAAAAAAATTTTAGAAGAGACATTAAAGCGTGAGAAAGAAAAGGTAGATAATGATTCAAAATATTTAGTATTTTTTATTTCTGATGGAGAAATTACAATTGAAGGAGAAGAAATAGACTCATTTTCAAGTATGAAAAAATATATTGATGATGGAGCTGTAATGGGTTATGGAACGGAAGAGGGAGGAAAAATGGTATGGAGTCTATATGAAAATAATCCGTCAAGCGATTTATATTATAAATATTATTATGATGAGGATTATAATAGACAAATTGCTATATCAAAAATTGATGAAAATAACTTAAAAAAATTGTCAACAGATTTAGGTATTGATTATGTTCATATGGAAAAAACCTCTAATATAAATAAGAAATTAGAGAAAATTAAAAATCAATTATCTGCTTCTCAAAGTGTAGAAGAAAAAATAAGTTCTTATCAAGATATATATTATTATTTTGCTATTCCTTTGGTTATTCTTATGATAGTTGATTTTATAATTCAAAAAAGGAGATTGCAATGAGGAAAAATATATTATTTGCAATATACATTATTTTAATACTTATATTACTAAAATTTGTTTGTAATATATTAGTGAATAACAAATTAATAAACAAATATAACAATGGAGAATACTCAGAAAATTTAGCTAAATCATTATTCTTTTTAAATATTCAACAACCTTATATTGCAGATTATAATTATGGTAATGTTTTATATCAAAATGAAAAATATGAAGAAGCTATAAAAGAGTATGAAAAAGCATTAAAGAAAAAAATGCCTGAAAAAAAAGAATGTGATGTTAGGATTAATTACGCATTAGCAATCTGTAAGACTGTTCAAGTAGATGAAGATGATGAGCAAAGTATAAATGAGGCTATAAAAAAATATGAAAGTGCCATAGATGTATTGCTTGAAAAAGGTTGTGCAAGTGAAGATGGAAAAACGGGTCATAATTCAAAATCTGAACAACTTAAAAAAGATATTGAAGAAGAGATTGAAAGACTAAAAGAATTATTAGAAAAAGATGATGAAGACGAAAAAGATGACAAAGACAATAAGGATAAAAAAGATGAAAAAAATGAAAATAAAACAGAAAAAGAAATACAAAATATAGAAGTACAAATTCAGAAAATAAAAGATGAATCTACAAAAGAGCAAAGGAATAGTGAAAACAGATACAAAGATTATAATAATGATTTTTTGGGATTAGATAAAAACTGGTAAAATGGAAATTATATTTGTTGCAATATTATTAAAAAGGAATGTAGAAATATTTTTGTAATCTAAATTTAATATTTATACTATTGAAAAGTAAAAAAATGTGTAATAAACTTAAAATGTATAGATATTTTCAATACTAAAAAAGGAGGAAATTAAAATGGATGATAATGGAAATGGCGATGGACTTTTAAATTATTCGGAAGAAAATAATGCATCAAATTCATCTACTGCTACTGTTACGAGTAATTTAAATGAAACATCTGGACAACAAGGAGGGAATAATTCTAGTTCTAATGGAGGGAAAAAAGGTGGAGCAGGAAAAATAATAGGCATTATTGTGGGAATAGTAGCCGTAGTTGCAGTTGTAGTTTGTGGTGTAATGGCATTTTCGGGTAAATGGTTTGGCTCAAAGCTTTTTGCTTCGGAAGGTAAAAGATTTGTACAACTAGCTACAAAAGATCAAAAATTTTTACAAGTATTGAAGAGCGCTGATACAACTTCTCAATTGAACACAGACCTTGAAATCAAATTTGATGAGTTATTAAAAGCTTTTGGCGAAAGTGAAGATGTTGGCAATTTGCTATTTAGTTCTAAGGAAGTTAAAGATGGAAATGATTTTTCTTTAGTAGCAACATTAGCCATGGAAGGCATGGAAGATGCTAATATTGAACTTCAAGTTGCTAGAACAGGAGATATTGTTGGAATAAATATGCCTGATATAACTGATAGGTTTGTTGCTGTTGATGTTAGTGACATTGATGGACTAATGAAAAATTTAGAAAAGTTAGGTATTTTAACTTATAGTTATGATTTTGATGGTATAGAGAATTCTGATGAAGAGCGTGAAAATTCTGTAGATTATGAAAAAATTCAAAGTGAGTTTAAAAAATTAATTGAAAAATATGTAGATGTATTAGCAAAAAATATAGATGATTATATTGAAAAAACTCCTAATGTAAATCTTAAAGTTGGAGATTATTCTGAGAAAACTACAGAATATGTATTTAAAGTAAATGGTAAAAATGTTGTGGAACTTTTCTTAATTCTTGAAAAAGAATTATTAAAAAATGAAGAAGATATTGAAAAGTTAGTTGAAATAGGAATGATAGAAGATGCTGAAGCATTTTCAGATATGCTAGAAGAGGATATTGCAAATAATGAAGAAGTTGTTAAATCAAGCGATTTCCTTAATGCAACAGAAGAAGTTTTAACAATAAAATTATATGAAAAAGATGGTAAAAATTTAGGAACGATACTAGATGTAGATGGTATTCAATTTGGTTTTTATGTATTTGAAGAATCGAACAATAATTATGAATTTATTTTCCAAATGAAAGCTGAAGATGCTGAATTTGATGTTAATTGGGCAATGACACAAACTGGAAATATCAAAAATGGTTCTTTAGGTTTTACATATGTTGATAGTGGAAACGAAATAAAAGCAACGGTATGTGAACTTAAAATAGAAGAATTAGCAAAAGCAACAGAAGAATTAATAAAGATTGATAAAAATAGTGCTTTAATATTGAATACTGCAACAGAAGATGAATTGGAAGAGTTTTATAATGAAGTAATGAATAATCTAGATAAACTTATGCCAACATTACCTACAGATGACAACGGTGATTCCCTAATTCCTTTACCTACAGATGATGATGTCTGGGATTCTATTGGAAAACCTACCGAATCTGGAGATGATGATTTTAACTCTACTGGAAAAAATAACAACAAAGCAGGTGACAAAATTAATATTTCTGGTGGGTATTTAAAAGCTGCACAATCGTTGTATAATAAAATAGAACCTGATATGACAAGAGCTCAAATTGTTGCAGCAATCGGAGAACCTACAAAAACTAGTTCATATATTGCAGATACCGAAAGTTTGAGATATATTGCAGACGATGAAAATGATACAACTTTATTAACTGTATCTTTGTCAAATGATAAAGTAACAACAATTGAAATATCAGTATCATCATCAAATTATAGAAAAATTTATTTATCTCAAGAATTAAATGCTGACATTGACGATTTGAATACTGTTGTAGATAAGGTGGAAGACGATATGACAATTGAAGAAGTAGAAAACATTTTAGGAAAAAATTATTTTCAATCAAGCAAAAGTGATCATGGTACAACGAGGTACACTTGGTATGACAAAAATGATTCCTCTGTTACAATATCTACAAGAGAAAATACAAAAGATGGGACTACTAAAGAATTAGTAACTTATGTTGGTACGATTTTTGAACTATAAAATTAATAATTATAAAATATTTTATTCCTCTTAAAACTATAACATTTTTTATAGTTTTAAGAGGTTTTTTAATTTAGTAACTTAGTTGTAACTTTGACTATTATATAATGACGTAGAGAAAGGGGAGATTTTTGTTATGGAAATTTTAAAAGTTGAGAACTTAACAAAAATATATGGAAAAGATACGACTAAAGTTACAGCTTTGGATAATGTTTCTTTTTCAGTAGAAAAGGGTGAATTTGTTGCAATAGTTGGTGCAT
>CAYNYD010000016.1:0-14345 GCA_964401375.1 uncultured Eubacteriales bacterium
CTAAATTATTCATTTGAAATCCCTCCTACTTTTCATTTAATATTTTTAAAATTTTTTTGTGCACCTCTAATCTTCTGATACTGACTCGATTCTCAATTTGCTATCTGTTGTTACTATTAAGCTAATTATTTGTGTATCTATGTTGTAAATTTCATTGATTGATTCTCTGTTGTCTATAAACACTGGTGCTGATGTATTATAAAATTTAATTAGTGTATTTATAATATCTAGTCCAGCAAGTATTTTATGTGCATTGTTTACATCTGCGTAAGGGACACCATTTACTAGCGTGTCACAACATTCTACTAGTCCACCATTTATTTGTGTATCAAATAATCTAAATTTTACTAATTTGAATTTGTTGTTTATGGCATTTTCTAAAAGTTCTACTTTTGTTTTTGTAAATTCTTCTATTGCAAATTGTTGGCCTTCTAATTCTTGAATTTGTTTTGCAATTTTTTCTTCTTGTTCCTCTAATTCTGCAATACGTTCTTTTGTTTTTATTTGAGTTTCTCTCTCACTTAAAGTTTTATCTAATTTGTTTATTTCCTCAGAAATTTCTGTTTTTTTGCTTTGTAAATTTGAGATATCTTCATTTGTTAAGTTATTTACTTTTTCTTCTAATTCTGTAACTTTTCTGTTTTGCTCTATGTATTCCTGCAATATCGTTACATCAAATATCTGGTTCTTATCTCTTTCTGTTTTTAATTCTTCTAATTTTATATTGATGTCAGCTAGATTATTAAGAATATCTTTTATTTCTTGTTGCAAGTTTTCTCTTGCTTTTGTATTTTCATCTATTCTTACATTTATCGCTTTGCCTTCTGTATTTATCGCATCTTGTTCATTCTTTTTGTGATTTGCAAAATTACCTTCAAATTGTTTCTTCATTTCTTCTTGTTTTTCAGTGTCATACTCTCTTTTACAAGTTGGACATATAAATGAATTTGGATCAAATTCTAATTTTTGATTTGTAACTTCATCCCATTTTTTGTAAAGTTCTTCTTTTCTTTTTTGATCCTGTTCTATCTTCAATAATCTGTCTTTATCTTCAGTATTTTTACTCCTTAATCTAGCTTCTAGGATGTTCTTTTCACTTTCTAAATTAGTAATATCTAGTGAATATTTCTGTAAATATTCTTTTTCTTTTTGTAATTTAAAATCTTCTAACTCTCTTTTAGCTTTTGTTAATTGGTCTGCTACTTGTAGATTTTCTCTTGCCTTCGCTTGTACATCAGTCATTTCAATTTCAATATTTTGTAATTGTTCTTGATAGTCAGCTTTTTCTTTTTCTACCTTTTCATAATCTATATCGTGCTCTGTTATTAACGTATTAGTAAGTTCATCAATTCGAACTGGTATTGTTTCTTTTTGTTTATTAAGTTCTTTGATTTTTGCTTGTAATACTTTTTTATAATCATCAATTGTTCTGCCCTCTAGGTTGTTTTGTAGTGTTTTAAACTCTTCACTTGAATTTAGAATTTCTTCATCTGTAATATTCGCATCTGATATACTTATTAGTAATTCTCTTCTTTCTGTCCATTTTAATTGATTATTGAAATATGATGGATCCGTTATTAATTTGAATAAACTTTCTGGGATTAAGCTATTTATTTTTTCTTCGTAATCTTTCTTTTTGATAGGCACTTCATCTATGTAATACTCTGTTTCATGTCCTGAAAATTCTTGTTCACTTTGTCCTCTCTTTTTTACCCATTTTTCTTTTAGTGTTTTCTTGAATGTCACATCTACCCCATCAATTACTAGTATTGCCTCGACTTCGTGTTCTAAAAAATTTATTGGTTTATTATTTTTATCCAGAGTTTTTATATTAAAATCTTTTCTATCATTGCTATCTTTATCAAAAAATAGCCATTTGAACGCATCGAATATTGTTGTTTTTCCTGTTGCATTTGCTCCATAAATATTAGTATTTTTGCAGTTAAAGACTATTTTTAAATCCTTTATTCCTTTAAAATTTTTAAGACTTAGACTATATAATTTTATTTCCATCAATAAATTCTCCCCTCTCATCTCTTTGATTCATGGCATTTTGTATTCTTCTAAATACAACTATTTTTGTATTACATTCATCACAGCATCTACCATTATTTATTGGTTGTGCATTATTACCATAACCTTTATATTTTTTTCCACATATACTACAATATTGATTCATAAATTCTTTCCTTTCCACTCTTGCTATCCTAAATTGTTTATGTTAGAATATAAATAAGAGCATTTATATAAATGTTGTTAGAACTATCTATTACTTTGGTCGGTGGTAGTAGTTCTATTTTTTATATTTGGTATACCTAATGTTATAGAATATTGTGCATAATAATTTTTTTGTGTTTCTGCATATTCTTTAATTTGTCTAATCTTTTGTTCTGGATTTGCATAATCATTTCTTGTTGCAATGTCTTCTGATATTTTTTTAAATTCTAAAAACACTGATGAAACTAAATCCACCAATTCATTGTTCTTATGATCATATTGTTGTTGCAACTGTTGAAATTTCATTTTATTAAGCTCTAACTGACTTTTTAAATTTTCATTTTCTGCTTTTAGTTTTTCAATTTTTTTCCAATTAAACATTACTTTTTCCCCCTTCATTTAATAATTCTTGATAATATTTAATCATTTCTTATTTTCTTCCTTTCTTTTTATTTTGTAGGTATTCTTTATAATTCCAATATGGTTTGCTAGTATAATAAAACATTAATAAACCATAAATACCATAAAATATTGATTGTCCTGCTGTTATTCTTCCAGCTTCTAATTGTGCTACAATTACAATGATAAATATAAAGCTAATTACACATAACATTTTCCATTCCTCCTTTTTCTTCTTTCATATTAATTCCTGCATATTCGTAAACCTTTGGTTCTATGATGTTATATGTCCATCTTCCATTTGGCTTTTGTATTGCAGTTCCAAAAGGAAACCTTCCTTGCTGTAATCCTAATCTCACATATTGAGGATCTTTTCTAATAATCTTTGCTGCTGTTTCTACAGAAATTGTTTTTGCTCTTATCATTTTCTACCTCCTTTGAATTTTGTGTGTCTGTCGCAATTTTAAATTTTTTCATATTTTCTCCTTTCTGTGCTTTTTTTTCACACTCGTAAGTAAAAAAAATTATGTTATTGTTACATATTCCTTATAGTCAAGATTGTTTTTTTCACAATAAGCAATAAGTGCATTGCAAAATTTAGGACTATCTGCAGTTATTCTCCCATTTAATATTGCACTTACATACTCTCTACCTATCCCTATTTCTTTAGCGAAATAAGAGTTATTATCGTGAAATTTTTCCTTAATAAGTACCTTTACATTCTCTACTTTTGCTTCCATATTTTCTCTCCTTTCTTGTGTGCTTTTTTTTCACATTTGCATTATATAATTATATTTTTTTATTGTCAATACTTTTTGTGTTTTTTTTTCACATTTTTTGTTGATTTTTTTTTCACTCTGTTATATAATAGATTTGAGGAGGTTTTCATAGTAATGTTTGAACAAAAAAAATTTAGTAATATTTTAAATAAAATTAAGGATGCTTATGGAAGTGTTAGTGAACTTGCAAAATATACACATCAAAGCAGAAGTTATTTTTCAAAGTATATAAATCTTAGAATAGATAAACCCCCTACTCCTAAAGTTTTAGAAAAAATTGCAAATGCTTCAAAAGGAATAACCACATATGAAGAACTAATGCAAATATGTGGTTATATTAGTTTATCTGGAATGTATGATATTAATTTAAATAGTAATGAGATGAATATTTTATCTAAAATGCTACTAGATTATAAAGAATTTTTAAATTCTAATAAATCATCAATAGAAAAATTTGATGAGCAAAAATATTTATCAAATCTTTCAAAAGAGTCAAAAGAAAAAATCATTATTGCATTTAGGAGAAATTCTCTAGATTTAATTTTGAATAACTCTAGGGCAAATACTGAAAAGGACAATTATTTTGAATTTGTATCAGAAGATGATGCAATGTTTCCTTTGTTGGATGTTGGAGATATTGCACTAGTTTACAAACAAAATACTATTGACAAATCCAATGCAACTACTAGAATTGCAGGTACTTATTTGATAAAAATAAATAATCAAAATACTATTCGTAGGTTTGTGGAAAGTCAAGACAAAACATACTATACTTTAGATGCAACAAACATTGCCTGTAAACCTATTGATGTCAAAAAAGCTGACTTATTTAAAACTCTAACTGTATTAGGTAGAGTAGTAGAAATAAAAAATAAAAGTGCTTTTAAATAAGTAAATTATGACAAGTATAACTCTATAAAAAAGGATAATGTGTTTTGTTTGCGACAGACACACATTATCCAAAGCGTAAACACCTATTGAAAGTGAATACTTAATTATTATATATTAAAGTTACTTCATTTTCAATAGTAAATATAAAATTTATTATAAGAAAATGGAGGTTTTTTTATGGCAATGAAACGAGCTAATGGTACTGGTTGTGTTACAAAATTAAGTGGTAATCGTAGAAATCCCTGGTATGCAAAAGCACCTGCTAAATATGATAAACAAGCATTAAAATCTTGCTCTCCAGTAATTCTATCAGATGATAAAGGTCGCAAATATTTCCCTGATAGGACTATACCAGATCTTTTGTTAGCACAATGGAATAAAGAAAAAGGAAATGTTGATATTAATAAAACTGACTACACTTTTTCTCAAGTATATGAAGAATATAAATCTAAATATTTCCCTACAAAAGAGGAAATCGAAATTGAAAAAAGAACACATCAAAAAGCAAAAGGAAAACTAGGCAAGTCGGTTGCTAGTAATTTACAGTCTGCATATAATAAATGTGGTGCTTTGTATAATAAATTACAAAAATCATTAAGAAAAGATGATTATATGGATATTATTCTTAACACTATTGGGTGTGGAACTGTAATCTATAGTTTATCAAATTTATTTAAAAAGCTAGACAATTATGCGCTAGCACAAGATATTATTTTAAAAGGATATGCCAATTTAATTGATATAACGGAAGATATGTATTTGCCAACTCAGGACGAAGGTACACCTTATAGTTATGAAGAAATAGATATCATTTGGAATTACAAAGGTAACTTAGTAGCTGACATAACTTTAACAACTATTTATGCTGGAACTAGAATTGAAGAGGTTTTATTCACAAAACCTGAAGATGTTTTTCTGGAAGATTCTTATTTTATTGCTGGTCTAAAAACAAATGCTGGAAAGCGAAGAATAATTCCTATACATCACGAAATATTACCAATTTTTAAATATTATTATAATAAAAATAAAAACAATGAATTTTTATTCACTATTAATAGCGACAAAATTGACTATGATAAACAATTCCTTCCTATGTATAATGATTTTATGAATAAATTAAATATGCAACATAAAACACACGACGGAAGAAAAACTTTGCGATCTGAGTTAGACCGACTTTTAGATGAAAATAAAGTAAATAAAAATTGTATTAACAGAATTCTAGGTCACAAAGAAGGAAATACTGGAGACGACATTTATGCTAAAAAAAGTATAGAAGAATTAAAACATACCATTGAATTAGTTGATTATAGAAGCAAAAAGAACACAAAAATCACTTATCTACGTGTACCTAGTTAGAAACGGGTTAGAAACAATAAATGCTACAAATACCAATTTGTAGCGTTTTATTTTTTATTCAAGTCCGTGTGTGTGTGTGTGTGTGTGTACAGCCCCAACGGTTTCAAGGTTTCTCATTCGTTCTTTCTCCTTTATCTCTTAAAATATTTAAAAATTTCTCTATTCATTTTCACAATTCATTACCTTATATTTAATATTACTTACCTCATATTTACAATATACGTAACAAAGTTGTAATATAATTTTAACATACTTGTTACAATTTACACTTCTTAATCACGAACTAAATTAATTAAAACTTTAACTTCTATTATAGCACTACTTTTTCTTTTTCTTAAAGCTAACTTCGTTTTGTATATTTATTTGTATTATTTATTATTTATAGAATTTAAACAATTTATGATGCTATAAATTCTTTAGAATTTACAACGTATTATATATATATTTATAAAATTTAAACGAGCTGACTATTTTAAATCATCAATTTCTTCTACTGAAAGTCCTGTTGCTTCTGATATTATATTTTCATCTACTTTCATTTTAAGCAACTTCTTGGCTGTTTCTTTTTTGTTTTTTTCTATTCCTTTCTTCATGCCACGCTTTCCTTTTTACCAAATAACCTTTTAAGCACTGCATCATTCTTTGGTATTAATAAGTTTTTTATTTCATCTTTATTCAATTATACCTTTTCCTCCTTCTTTTTTCTAGTATGTGAAAAAATTTAATTTTATTTTTATATATCTTTCATGCACAATAATTTTTAATATAAATCAAGTGGATTTATGTATTTATTATCTTTCATTACAGCAAAATGCAAATGTACACCTGTTGTTGCTCCGTTTAATTTACCATTTGATAAATACTTAGGACCAACTTTCCCCAATACTTCTCCTGCTTCAATTATCTGGCCTTTTTTTACAAATAATACTTCATCTAAATGACAATATGAAGAAACTAGATTGTTTTCATGTTGAATTTTAACCATGTATCCTCCACTTGAACTAAAGCTTGCAAAAATTACTTTGCCTTTTTGTATTGAACATACATTTGTACCTTGATTAGCTAATATATCTATTCCGTTATGATAACTCGATGCACCAGCAGTAGGACTTTTTCTTCTTCCAAAATATGAAGATATCCTATTAAAACCCTTTGTTGGCCATATATAATTATCTGAAATTATAATTCCATTATCCATTACGACATTACTATAAACTAACCTATATTTTGGATTCTTTTCTAATAAAAGAATTACAATTATCGTAACAAATATCGTCATGCATATTGGAAAAAATAGTGCAATTTTAAAATAATTTTTATTCATATTTCTCCTTTATTAGTTTTGGAAAATTTTCTAGTGAATACTAGAATTTAGAACAAATAATATATATCATAAAAAAAAATAAATTGCAATATTAAATAAATGATTTTTTATAATATAATACTATAAATGATTGACTTATAAAATACAATTTTTTATAATACTAACTAAAATTGATAAATTTTATATGAAGGTGATTTTAAAATATGTTAGAATTTAAAAATGTAACAAAAGAATTTGAGACAGTAACTGCAGTTAAAAATATATCCTTTAGTGTTGATGATGGTAAAGTATTAGGAATCATTGGAAGAAATGGAGCAGGAAAGTCTACTATATTTAGAATGATTTTAAATCTTATACCTGTTACATCTGGTGAAATTACTTTTAATGGTCAAAAAATTACAAGTGATATACTAAATAAATTTGGTTATTTACCAGAAGAAGGAAGTATATTACCACAATATTCTGTATTAGATATATGTGAATATTATGGTGCTTTAAAATTAATGAGTAAAAAAGATATATATATAAATTTGATAGAATGGTTAAAAGAATTTAATATTCCTGAATATTTAGATTTAAAAGCTAAAAAACTTTCAAAAGGAAATAGACAAAAAATACAATTTATCATATCAGTTTTGCATAATCCAGATTTTATTATATTAGATGAACCATTTTCAGGACTAGATCCTGTTAGTGTTGAAGAACTTGAAAAAGCCATATTGAAGCTTAAATCTCAAGGTAAAACGATTATTTTTTCATCTCATATAATGAGCCATGTTGAAAAAATATGTGATGAACTTCTCATGATAGATCATGGCGAAGCATTGTTGCAAGGAGATTTAAATGAAATTATATCAAATTATAAAATAAACGGCGAACCTGTTAATTCTTTAAACAGTATTTTTATAGATAAGGTTGGTGAAAATGATGAATCATTATAAAGTTAAAGAAATTATAAAATTCTCATTTTTTAAGAATCTTCAAAATAAATGGTTTATCTTGTTTAATGTGTTAACATTAATCAGTATGATTGTTATATTAAATTGGAGCACAATATCAAACTTGTTCAAAGCTAAAGAAGATGATAAAGTTTTTGAAATTGTATTAATTGATAGTGAAAATTTAGTTTATGACAGCTTATTAAATAGATTTTCTGGAGATAAAGCATATAATTTAACAAGAGCTACGGAAAACACTTACACAGCCGAAAATATTCCAGATAACTTAATGGTTTTAGAAATAGTTCCTGATGAAGAAAAAATTTTCAAAACATCTGTAATTTCAAAAGAAGGAATAAATACAAGCATTTATAATCCAGTAAAAGATACACTTTTAGTTGCAAGGAATAAATTGTTTGCAGAAAAATATAATGTAACAGATGAAGAATTAAATGCTTTTCAAAGTGATTTAGATATTACAAGAATAATGCTATCTGTAAATGCAGAAAATTCAACCACTAAAGAATTCATAAAATTATTTTCTTCTGCACTAACATATATACTCACAATATTTATTTTTTCAAAAATGGCAAATGAAATCTCTAGTGAAAAAGAATCTAAATCTACAGAATATATTTTAACTACAGTATCTGAGAAAGAGTATCTATTTGCAAAAATATTTAGTAATATTGCTATTCTTATAATACAAGGGTTGTTTTTATTAGTATATTACTATATTGCCGTATCTATTTTTAGTATTACACGATTTGCAGATACAGATATAGGCTTGACTTCTATTTCTTTTACTAATATTTTAAGTAAAGATATTATTTATTATGTTTTGGCACTTATAACATATAGTGTATTAAATTTAATTTTACTATGTATAATACAAGCAACAATATCATCTAAAACGGCTTCAACTGCTGAAGCTGGGAATACAGTGTCATTATTGATTTTTATACTCTTAATTGCATACATTACAACTGTTTTTGTAATAACTCCTTATACTAAAGTGAATATATTTATATATATTTTATCTTGTTTGCCTATATTATCTGCATATTTTGTGCCAGCAATGATGGTAATAGGTCAAGCAACAATATGGCAAGTGGTTATTTCTTTACTAATTTTAATTGCATCAATTCCAATATCTTTTAATTTATGTGCAAAAATTTTTAAAAATGGTATTTTAGATTATACAAAAGTTAAGAAAAAACAAAAGCCAAAACAAAATTTAGAAGAGATACAAAAAACATCTTTATTAAAAAGACAAGTTAAGGAAATTGGTTTCGTAATTGGGATTTCGATAATAATTTATATTGGCACTCAAACAATATTTTCTCTATTTGGTGGTATTATACTTGGATCGTTATTCAAAGACATTTTAACAGATACAGATATAAGTCTAATATTGCAAATTATTTTACAAATCATTTCGTTAGGATTAGCAAGTATATTTGTATTTGCATACGTTGATAAAAATAATGAAAAAACTAAGGAAATAAGTTTAAAAAATAAAATAAAAATATTTTTTGTTGCAATATTATTTATTTTTGCTTTACAAATGTTTTTAAGTAATGTGCTTTACCCATTTATTGGAGCTGATTATGATACTACAGAGCTTTTTGATGTTAGTGCATCTTCAGGATTATTTACTAAAGTGATTTTAATACTTGCATTAAGTATTACTCCAGCCATTTTTGAAGAGTTATTTTTCAGAAAAGCAATAATTAGTTATACAAAGCAATATGGAAAAGTATTTTCATTAATTTTTTCAGCACTATTATTTGGTATGATGCATTTAAATATTTCACAAGGTATATTTGCATTTATAATAGGATTAATTTTTGGAGCAATCTACTTGTATACAGGCGATATAAAATTAACAATGATTATACACTTTGTTAACAACGGTTTTGCAGCTTTAACTATGATATTGCCAGAAACGGGAGTAGCTATTTTAACAATTTGGTCAATTTTAATTTTAACTTTAGCAATTGGTGTATGTATATTGCTAGTTACTTTATCTAAGAATGAAAATAGGGAAAAAATAAAGGAATTGATAAATATAAAGGTATCTTTGAGCGTGATAAATACAAAATATAAGTATATTTTTACCGATTATGCATTTGATATATCTTTAATTTTAGTTGTTCTCATGAGTGTACTTACTGAGAATATGTTAAGATGAATCTCAATTATAAAACAAATTTTGTGCATAAATATTTTATTTTCAATTTTTTTCAAAAAAGTATTGCAGTTTTCTCATTAAAACTATATAATTTTCTTAACAAAAGATAAAATTAAGGAGTGAGTAATATATGACAGAGGAATGCACAGTTTACTTTGAGCCAGAAAAATTAATTGAAGGAAGAACAGTAAAATTAATATATAAGGGACCTTTAGCAACTCCCGAAACTGAGGAAATATATGTTCATTATGGTTTTGGTTTGCTATGGGATAATTTGCAAGAAACAAAATTAGATAAAGTTGATGACTTTTGCTATGAAACTGAAATATCTTTGGACTGTGCAGATAGTATCAATTTTTGCTTTAGGGATGATAAAAATAATTGGGATAATAACGGAACCGCAAATTACACGTCAGCAATTTCAAAAGAAGAAGTTACTATTGCTAAGGTTGAAACAACAGATGTTGATGTGCCAAGATTAAAGAAATCTTATTTAATTGCAAAGAAATTGAAAATAACTTTTTATAAAATTATCACATTCGTACCTAGAGTTTTTAGAGGCGAATGGAAAAGAAAAAAGATAAAAGATGTTTAAGAAATCTGAAGTCGGTACTTGTACCGACTTTTAATATTTATATTAGGGGGTATATATGAAAACCGTATTAGTAACTGGTGGCTCTAGAGGAATTGGAAGAGCTATAGTACAAAAATTTGCTGAAAAAGGATTTAATGTAATTTTAAATTATAATAAATCATATGAAGCAGCTAAAAATATTGAAAATAATTATAAAAATATTAAAATATATAGAGCAGATGTTACGAATAGAAAAGAAGTTCAAAATATGATTGAATTTACAAACAGCTCGTTTGGTAAAATAGATATACTAATTAACAATGCTGGTACTGGTTGTACTGGTTTGTTACAAGATTTATCTTATGATGAATGGCAAAAAGTATTTAATGTAAATGTTAATGGTGTATTTAATTGTACTCAACTCATTTTACCAGAAATGATATCTAACCATTCTGGTAAAATAATTAATATTTCTTCTATATGGGGTATGGTTGGTGCTTCATGTGAAGTAGCTTATTCAGCTTCAAAAGCAGCTATTATAGGATTTACAAAAGCCCTTGCAAAAGAATTAGGTCCTTCAGGAATTACCGTTAATGCAGTTGCTCCAGGAATAATAATGACAGATATGGTTAGCTCATACTCAATGGAAGAATTTGAAGATATAAGAAAACAAATACCACTTGGAGAAATAGGTTCAACAGAAGATGTTGCCAATTCTGTCTATTTTTTGGCAAGTGATGAAGCAAATTATATAACTGGTCAAATATTATCTCCAAATGGAGGCTGGGTAATATAAATATCTGTACTTTTTACATTGTTAATTTTTCTACTAATGGTACATCTAAAGTACTTAAATAATATTCTGTATTAAATAGTACATATGCTAAATCTTTACCTTTTTTTAGTTTGCATTTTTGAATTTTAAAATCTTTGCCTTTTCTTGCTTTTTTTAGATAACTATAAAATAATATTAGTTGCATTATTACGACAATTCCACCAGCTATATTAACATATAGTTTATCACATATACCAAAATGGTACATATATCCTAAAATAATAGCTATTGCAATTGCCCATGTCTTTACTTTACCAAGCATTATAGAAACAATCGCTGCACCATTAATTGTTCCAACAAGATTAATCGTTGCAATAATTATTTCTCCAATAAGAACTGCATATAATATTGTTGCATCACTAGATATACAAAGTATTAAAAATATACTTAAAACCTTATCTGCAATTGTATCCATTATGCTTCCAAATAAAGTTTGCACTTTACAAAGTCTAGAAAGAAGCCCATCAAAAAAGTCTGTAATATATAAAACGGCAATCACTACTAAAAATACCGTATTAGATACTCTTTTTATTAAAAAGGGCATTGCAAATGTAAAAACAAGCCTAAAAATAGTCAAAAAATTTACAAAAATTTTTGCTAAAACATTTCCCAAGACATTTTCCTTCCTTTCGGTTTATATATAATTACTATTATATTATATTTACAAATAAAGTCAATATTTTTACAGATTGTCGAATTTTATAAATTTTATAATAAATATATACCATATAATCTCATTATATGATATAATAAATGTA
Source organism: uncultured Eubacteriales bacterium (assembly GCA_964401375.1). Lineage (GTDB taxonomy): Bacteria > Bacillota > Clostridia > TANB77 > UBA1234 > UBA1234. The sequence continues at coordinate 12,269 of CAYNYD010000016.1, forward strand.
TAAAAGGAGTAATTGATATGTTTTATAAATATAGTGATTTTTCTACCGACAGAATTATGGAAGATAGCAATTATAAAACAATTTGTGAAAAGTTTCTTAAAATTCCAAAACTTTTAAAAAATGAAGATATGAGAAAAAAAATGGAACAAATATTATTTGAGGGTGGTGTCGGTAACTATTCAATAAATAATGATATAATAAGAAAAAATAATCCAGAAATTGAAAGAGGAAGACGCGTTGCATATGCTTCTTTGCTAGCAATTACTCCAGAAACTTTTGATGCAGTTACTGAAAATAATATAACTTTATTTCATGGAACTAATGCTAACGCACTACCTAAAATATTAAAGTATGGATTAAACAGTGTAGATGAATCTACAAAAAAAGGAATAAAAGTTTTAACTGGTGAACCAGGTACAAGAATAAATGGTAAAAGGGATTTTATCAGCCTAACTGATGACCCTGATATTGCCTTAGATTATTCACAAATGTCACCATTAAAAAATTCTGATCATAAACTTAATTTTGAAGTTGTACTTGGAATATCTGCCGAAAATGCAAAAAAACTTAATACAACACGTATTGTTTCTGATACAAGAGAAATTGGCGTAGTAGGTAATATACCTCCAGAATATATCACATTTATAGGTGTGCCAAAAAGCAAAGTTAATTATGTTCGCAAATTAGTTAATAATGATAAAGTAAAAGTTGTTGCTATTGAACCAAGCAAAAGGTTTCATTATAAAGATTCTATTGGACACATAAGTTATAATGATAAAAAAGCTAATGAACTATTACGTGAGCAAAAACATCCTGATAAAAAATTTAGTATTGAAGAAATGAAAAATTTAACATTTGGAAGAACAAAATCGCGAATACAAGATATTACTAGAAAAGTGAAAGAATTATTTAATAAAGGAAAAGATAAATTGATAAATAAAAGGAAAGATGATTATTATGAAAGATCCTAAAAATAAAAATGATTTATTTAAAGAAGTGGTTACTTTTTTACCATACTTTAGTGATGAAATAATAGAAAAAATACCATCTCAAGTTTTGATAAAAATAAATGATTTAGCTGCAGATTCAGATGCAGAATTTTATGTTGATGAAGAAAAAGATTTAAAAGAACAAAATATGTCAGAAAGTTGTAAAGATTTCATTGCTTTAATCTACTATAACTATATCGCAGATGAAAATGAAAAAGAAAAAATTTTAAAATCTTGGAATGAAAATGAGAAAAAGTATCAAAAAGAATTAGAAAATAAATATGATTTAGAGAAAATAATTCAAGAAAATTTAGGCAATGACTCTGATGATTAAAATTTTGCTAAACCTGCCAACTCAATCAATGATTGCAAAAAATTTGTTGTGATTAAATTAAAAAATAGAAAAAATATTACTTCTTATTTAACTACTTCTATTTAAATTCTTTTGAATATTTTGACATAAAAAGAACCCAAATTGTTGAACTTTTTCGTCTAACAATTTGGGCTATTTTTATTATCTCTAGTTTTTTTACTATTATTTTTTTTCTAAGCACGAGAATTTATATTCTTCTCCAAAGCATTTATACATAAATGCTTGCCATTCTTCGTTATTTATTTCAAAATCTTTATTATCTTTTTCATATATTTGTGAATCTAAAATAATAAATGTTCTAACATTTGGTGGTGTTTTCACAATATATTCTCTATACTCTGGAATTTTTCTTTTTTGTACATCAAAACAACGAATAGGGAAAAAAATTATTTGTCCAGTAATACCATGCTCTTCAAAGAAGTTTTTTACTTTATCGAATGTTAAGCTATCCACAAAATTAGTCATAATAATACCTCCCTGCTGAATTAATCAATTCTTGCATAACAAATCACTATCATTTGTACACATTTTATCACAAAAAAACACTTTGTCAATTATAAGTTCCTTCTAGCTTAACTAACCAGCAAATCTCTTACACATTCCAATAAAAAAAGTAACACATCAATAATATAATGATGTATTACTTCTAGTTATTATTTAATTACTATCGTATATATTCTACCTGGAACATATATTTTTTTAACAATTTCATGAC
>CAYNYD010000016.1:14445-20159 GCA_964401375.1 uncultured Eubacteriales bacterium
ATTACTATCGTATATATTCTACCTGGAACATATATTTTTTTAACAATTTCATGACCGTCTATGAATTTTTTAATATCTGCATTTTCTAAAGCTTCTTTTTCAACCTCTTCTTGACTAGCATCTCTTAAAATCTTGATTGTGGCACGAACTTTTCCATTAACTTGAATAGGTATTTCTATTTCACTATCTACTGTTTTAGCTTCATCAAATTTTGGCCAAGTTGTTTGATATAATCTTCCTTCAAAACCTGCTTTTTCCCACAATTCTTCTGTAATATGAGGTGCAACTGGATTTAATAAGGTTATAAAAGTTTTTAATTCTCCCTTTGTAATCTTTCCAGCTTTATTAATATCATTAAGCAATGCCATCAAAGTTGCAATTGCCGTATTAAATTTCATTTTTTCATAATCATCTGAAACTTTTTTAATTGCTTTATTCATTGGAACATCAAACTCTTTTGAATATCCCTCTTCATCTGTCATTATATTTAAAAGCTTATATACTTTCTCTAAAAATTTAAAACATCCCCTAATGCTTTCTGTAGACCATGGTGCTTCTTGATCAAATGCTCCCATAAACATTTCGTACATTCTCAAGGTATCTGCACCATACTCTTCTACAATATCGTCTGGATTAATAACATTACCTCTAGATTTAGACATTTTTTCGCCATTTGCTCCTAAAATCATACCATGAGAAGTTCTCTTTTGATAAGGTTCAGAAGTAGGGACTACTCCAATATCATACAAAAATTTATGCCAAAATCTTGAATATAGTAAATGAAGAGTTGTATGTTCCATTCCACCATTATACCAATCAACTGGTAACCAATATTTTAAAAGCTCAGGGTCAGCAATGCATTTATCATTATGTGGATCAATATACCTTAAGAAATACCAAGATGATCCTGCCCATTGAGGCATTGTATCAGTTTCCCTTCTAGCAGGTCCACCACATTTAGGACAAGTAGTTTGAATCCAATCTTCAAGTTTAGCAAGAGGCGATTCTCCATTTTCTCCTGGTTCAAATTTATCCGTATGAGGGAGAACAAGAGGCAAACTGCTTTCTGGAAGTGGTTGCCAACCACAATGCTCACAATATACCATAGGAATTGGCTCTCCCCAATATCTTTGTCTTGAAAAAACCCAATCACGAAGTTTAAAGTTTGTCTTAGCGTGGCCTATTCCTTTTTCTTCTAAAAATTTAATCATTGTATTAATTGCATCTTTAACACGCATTCCATTTAAGAAACCAGAATTAATCATTTCGCCATCTTCAACATCAGTAAAAGGAGCTTCTTCAACATTTTCTCCTCCACTTACAACTTCTATAATAGGTATATTAAACTTTTTAGCAAATTCCCAGTCTCTATCATCATGTGCAGGCACAGCCATAATAGCACCTGTTCCATATGTAGCTAAAACATAGTCTGAAATCCATATAGGAATCTCTTTATCATTTACAGGATTTATTGCCATAACACCTTTTAGCATAACACCTGTTTTATCTTTATTCATCTCAGTTCTTTCAAATTCACTCTTTTTCGCTGCCTCTTTTTGATAGTTAATAACTTCATCTCTATTTTTGATATTTAGTTTTTCTAATATTTTATGTTCTGGCGATAAAACCATATATGTAGCACCAAATAAAGTATCTGGACGAGTTGTATAAACTGTAATTTTTTCATCACAATCAGTTAATTTAAAATCAACCTCAGCACCTCTTGATTTACCTATCCAATTTCTTTGCTGTATTTTAACTCTTTCTATAAAATCTGTATTATCCAAATCATCATAAAGTCTTTCAGCATATTCTGTAATTTTAAGCATCCATTGACTTTTAACTTTTTGAATAACCTCTCCCCCACATCTCTCACAAACTCCATTTACAACCTCTTCATTAGCTAGTCCAACTTTACAACTAGTACAAAAATTAATAGGAATTTCAGCTTTATATGCTAAACCTTTTTTAAACAATTGAATAAAAATCCACTGCGTCCATTTATAATAACTTGGATCTGTTGTATTTACTTCTCTATCCCAGTCAAATGAAAAACCTATCCTCTTTAACTGTTTTCTAAATCTATCTATATTCCTATTAGTAACTATTTCTGGATGTATCTTATTTTGAATTGCATAATTTTCGGTAGGGAGTCCGAATGCATCCCATCCCATAGGATACAAAACATTATAACCTTCCATCCTTCTCTTTCTGCAAATAATATCTATAGCAGTATTACTCTTTGGATGTCCAACATGAAGCCCATTTCCTGATGGATATGGAAATTCTATTAAGCCATAAAACTTAGGCTTAGAAAAATCATTTTTTGCTTTAAAAGCTCCTTCTTTCTCCCATATATCTTGCCATTTTTTTTCAATTTCCGCAAAATTATACTCACTCATATTTATAATCATTCCTTTCCAAAGATACAAGCTAAGTTAGAAAACAATATATTTACTTATAATTCGGTCCTATTATAATAGTATATGCAACTGTTTTATCATCTTCACTTGTTTCTATTTTTGATATTCCTAAAATGCTTTTAAGCTCATTTAAAGTTTCTGTAGAGCCATCTCCATAATCGATTATTCTTGAAGCTTCTTTTTCAGAAGATTCATAATTACCTATTTTCACCACATAAAAATCATTCTTTTTTAACTTATCTATTAAATTATTTATAGTAGATGTTGAAGTCCCAGCATTCAAAAGTTCTACACGAATCGCATCACTAGCATTCTCAGTAACAACATTACTCGATGTAACTGCTTGCACATCTCCAGATTCATCATTCTTTATTCCATGAAACATCTCATCTATCATTACTTTCGCCGCATCTTCATCAACATAATAATATGAAGTATTATAACCTAATTGACTTCTTCCCATTTTTCCTTTTCCTGGGATAGTATTAGTTGTTATTCTATCTGTTCTTAAAGCCAGAACATCATCAATATATTGTTTTGACACATCTAAAGTTATATCTGTTTCCGTACCATCTAGAACAATACTAATTAAATCAGGAACTTTTGATATATTTTCACTCTTTAAAACCTCTTCAATAAAAGCCATTACGAATTTTTGCTGTGCCTTAGTTCTTTCAACATCTCCACCTGGATAACCTGTACCATCATTATTTTTTCTAAATCTACAAAATTGTTCAGCCTTAGAACCATCTAATACTTGAGTGCCTTTATTCAAATGTATATGCAAATTTTGATAAGGGTCATCATAATTCATATTAATAGGCACATCTACTGTTACTCCTCCAATAGTATCGACTAATTTTCTCAATATCGAAGTTTTAAATGATATATAATAATCTACATCTATTCCTGTTATATCTTTAACATTTTGTCTTAACTTATCCATACCTTTTGAATATTTAGTAGAATTAATTTTTCCATCTACCGAATTTAGACCGACATTTGTATCTCTAGGAATTGAAAGTAATGCTATCTCACGATTGTTTGGATTATATTGCCCAAGCATTATAAAATCCGTTAAAGTCCCATTTACTCCAAGAAACAAACATGTAACAGGTGGTTCTTCTTCTTTTTCTTCCTGAGTAAATAAATTTTCTATTGCATTTCTTTCATCTGGGTGCTTTTCCTGTGCACTTTTTTGCCAATTTATAAAATATACCGTTCCAGCCAAAGAAACAACCGCAATAGACAAGATTATAATAATAATGAGAATAATTCTAAAAATAATCTTTAAAGGTTTCTTCCAGTTTGCTTTACTCATTCGCCTATTTACTCCTTTTGTAATATTTTTCCTCTTTTATTTTACCTTCTAATTGTTCATTTTAACAAATATTCTTTCCTTATTCAACATAAAATATTAATAAATTTTAAAATAAAATTTGAATCAACAAGTTATTATTGTATAAAATACGTGCAAACAATGAGTTATTTACTAAATTCGTTAAGCCTTCTGCTACAGGCATAGAACTAACTAGAGCTACAATTGCCAAAATTACATATACATGAATTAATCCTAAAACAAAACCTACTATTAAGCCAAGTAACTCATTAAATTGCTTTAAAACTGGTAATTTAAATATAGAATTTAATACCAAAACAACTATAGTTAATAATAGTTTAGCACTTATATAGACAATTATAATCGCTAAAAGTTTCATTGCAAAATCAACAATTTTTTGTATTATATCTGCTTTTAAGTCATCTTTATATTTATCTAGCTCAAGCATTTCAATTACCACTTGAGGTAAATTACTTAAAAATGATTCTCCTTTATTTTCAGAATCTGGCTCATCTGTATCATCATTAGTATTATTAAAATTATCGCCAAAATCTATGTTATACAAATATTCCGTAATCCACTCTTCTATTTGAGTATTATCTTTCAAATAAACCATAACAGGTTTATAAAACATAAAAGTTAATACTATCGCAAGAATGAAAGAAAGTATCCCAAAACTTGTTTTTATAAAACCTTTTTTGTACCCACTAAAAACTGCTATTCCTATTACTAAAATAACAACTATATCTGCCAAATTAAACATATCAAATTCCTCCCACCTTTATAAAATTCGCTGTGTCTCTGAACACTAATACAGCTGTATTTCCATTATTAAAAAGTTTTATATCTTTCAATTGACCATTATATTGACATTTTTTCATAAAATTTGCTGATGAATTTAAAAATATTATTTCATTCCCCATATCAATCGCAATAACATTTTTCATACAACAAACACTATTAGGTGCATCTTCTAATTCGTAACTTTTCATATCTCCTTCCGAATAAACACTTAACAAATATTTTGAGCTAAATAAGCCATTATTCTCAACTTTAACTGTTACTACATTTTTCTTATTACTTATATCAGCCGACAATATATTATCATTTTTAAAGTCAACTATACTCTTTATTTCATTATTTTTAAGTAACTTCACATTAGAATCAGTCATTATATAAAGATTATTATTCTCATTATATTCAATATCTGCTATAACTTCATTATTATCTAAAGAATAATTTTTAATATTATTTTCCGAAACATTTTTAATATCTACTAATTTTATATTAGATTCCACATTAATTCCATCCGTATCAATTTCAGCTATAGCCAATGCTTTATTATCATTAGAAATAGCAACATCTATAGCATATGTAGAAGCTAAGTAATTTGTAAATAATTCCGTTCCATTATTTGAAAAAACTTTAATTAAAGATTTATAACCTGATTGTGAATACACAACAGCAGAATATCCATTTTTATTTATATAAACACTTAAAATATTTGCATTATTAATTGCTTTTTCCCATGAAATATCATCACCACAAATAACAATAATATTGGCAGGATCTTTTTCTCCAATAATTAAAAAATCGCCTTCTGCATATGTAATAACATCTTTCAAAGTTTTTGATTTTTCAAAATTTTTCTTTGCATTAGATGAATACCCTTCTATAGCACTATTACCAACAAATACAAAATTAGAGCTTGTTCCTTCTGCTACTAAATAATTATCATTTAATTCAATTTTACCAACTAAATCAGCAATCTCCCATTCTTTATTATTAAAATATGAAATTATCTTATCATAATTTAAATATGTTAATAAACTAACTATCATAACTACAAATATACATATTAGTATAATTTTAGTTTTACTCAATTAATTTCCTCCATTCTTTCTAAAAAAAATTGCTATAATTTGTATAATTCCTAAACATCCAAATATCGG
>CAYNYD010000017.1:0-18603 GCA_964401375.1 uncultured Eubacteriales bacterium
CTACTTGTCTATCTGTAATACATTGATATTCTGGTTTTATCCTTGAAACATCCATTGTAAAAATATAACAACAAATTGTTTCTTTAGTTTTATTGGTAATAGATATTAATTCAGAAAGTGCTCCATCAAATACTTTAATATTCCCACATAAAAGTAAATTAATCATCTTCCACTTCCCATCCTTATAGTAATTTAGTTAAATGAATTACTCATATATCAAAATTATATTAATTTTATTATAATATCTTTTGAGTTTCTTTTTCATCAATCTATTACAATAATAATACCAAAATGATTAAAATATGTCAACTGTAATTAATTTTACGCAGTAAAAAGAATAAATTTTTTATAAAATTTTAAAATATTTTTCATTTTCTAGGTAACAACTTTATTACTCATAAAAATATACAATTATTTATATATTATGATAAAATATATATAAATAATTTACAGGAGGTTTTTATATTGAATGACGTATCAATTGTAAAATGCAATAGCTATTCTGAAAGTGATGTTTCTACGGCAATGGATAAATTAATAGATCTAATTGGAGGGCTTGATTTTGTTAAACCTAAAATGAAAATTGCAATAAAAGCAAATCTAGTAACTTTTATGAAACCAGAACAAGCAGGTACAACACACCCTAGCTTACTTTGTGATTTAGTTAAAAGATTAACTAAATTAGGAGCAGATGTTACTGTTGGCGATAGTCCGGGAGGAATATATAATTCTGCATATTTAAAAACGGTGTATTCTACTACTAAAGTAAATGAAATAGAAAAATATGGTGGCAAATTAAATTATAATTTTAGTCAATCTGAAGCACATTTTGATGATGCGAAAATTGCAAAAAAGTTTCCTTACACTTCATATTTAGATGATGCTGATATAATTATAAATTTTTGCAAATTAAAAACACATGGAATGATGGCAATGTCTGCTGCAACAAAAAATATGTTTGGAGTTATTCCGGGAACTCAAAAGCCTGAATTTCATTACAGGTATCCTAATCATTCCGATTTTGCAAATATGCTAATTGATTTAAATGAATATTTTAAACCAGCACTATGTTTTGTTGATGCAATAACTCGGTATGGAAGGAAATGGACCTACTGCAGGCAATCCAAGAGATATTGGATTAATACTTGCTTCAAAAAGTCCGTATAAATTAGATTTAGCTTGTAGTAAAATTATTGGATTAAATAAAGAAGATGTACCAACTTTAGAAGAAGCATACAAAAGAGGTTTCATTCCTGCTACAAGTGAAGAATTAGACTGCAATATGAATTTAAATGAATTAACAATAAAAGATTATGATATTATAAAAACTACACATATTTTAAATTTTGAAGATACAAGTAAATTAGTTGGAAAAGTAATGACAAAAGCATTACGCTCTACACCAAAATTAAAAAAATCTGAATGCGTTGGATGTGGAAAATGTGCTGAAATTTGCCCTGCAAAAGCAATTACAATTAAAAATAAAAAAGCATCAATAGATACAAAAAAATGTATTACATGTTTTTGTTGTCAAGAATTTTGCCCTAAAGGTGCAATGAAAGTACATCGCCCAGCAATTGCAAAATTTGTTGGAAAAATTTAATATAACTAAAATAACTATGCTAAATAAATTTTTATTATAAAAATTCATAACTTTTAATAACTATGCTAGGTTAAATTTTAATATAAAAATTCATAGCTTTTAATATAACAACAATAAATTAAATTTTAATATAAAAATCCACAACTTCTATATAACAGTATAACAGTGCTAGATAAATTTTATTATAAAAATAAAGTTCTTTTCGATGAGTTAGAAGCTGTTAATAAAGCAAGGTGAAGTAAATACGGAATTATTTTGTGGCGACGCGACACGTGCTTGCACGTACGGAGCCTTGGAGCCACAAAATCGGATTTACAAACCTTGATTTATGTACAGCTTCTGCGACAGAGAAACTCGAACGATATTTTTATAATAAAATTCAATCTAGCACGGCAATATTAAAGTTTACAAATTATCTTAGCCTAAATAGTGTAGAAATGGGCTGTAAAAAAAGTCCATTCAAAAATGCGTGAAGAAATTTCACGCATTTTTAGTAATATAAAACCAAGTGGCTATAAAAAAAGTCCATTCAAAAAATGCGTGAAGAAATTTCACGCATTTTTGTGATGGACTTTTTTTCTATTACATTTATTTACTAATTTTTTGTACAAATCTCATTAAAATAGTTGCTGCCTCTCCTCTTGTTGCTGATCCTACTGGATCAAAACTGTTTTCATTCTTTCCATTCATCAATCCAGCCTTTCTCATCTCATGAACTGCATCCCTTGCATAATCAGATATTTCACCTTCATCTGCATATACCAAATCATCATTTTCTTCAACTATTTCAACTCCCATATTTTTAATATATCTTGCAAATATAATTGCCATTTCTTCTCTCTTTATTTCTCTATCTGGGTCAAACAAATTATTTCCAATACCATTTACAATACCATTCTTTTCTGCCCAAGCAATTGCATTTGAATAATATGAATCAGAAGCAACATCATCAAATGTTGATAACTCAGTTACTGTTGCTCCAGATAATCTATACAATACAGTTACTAACATTCCTCTTGTTATTGATAACTCTGGATCAAATTTACCATTCCCTGTTCCATTCATCAAATTATTTCTTGTTACAAAATCTATTGCTTCACTATACCAACTTGTTTGAGGAACATCGTCATATTCTACTTTCGGCTCACTTACTTCTATCTTCTTAAACTTAGCCTCTATTGTATGATTTTCAGTTACATCATTAAAAATATATTCATTTACTGCTCCAACACTCTCTCCATCAACAAGAACATCCTCTATTTCATATCCTTCATCTGGTATTATTTTAAACGTTTGACTTAATCCCTTTTCAACGCTTACTGTATTTGGTGAAATTGTTCCTCCTACTGAAGCTTCAACAGTTATTTTATACTTTTTAGTAGTAGTTCCACCACCATGATTTCCACCTGATGAAATATCTTCTATAACCACACCTAAAGAAATATATATTGTCTCCTTTTTATTTGTTACAGCTAATTCAAAAGAATCTACACCAATATAATCTTTATTAGGAGTATATGTTAATATTCCTGTCTGTGCATCAAACTCTACAACACCATTTTTTGCATCATCAAAAATTATATACTCTAATACATCACCATTTTTATCTATTAATGGTAAAGCCGATGAAGTATATTTTTGATTTTTCTTCATTGTAATTTTTTTACTACCTGCATCAATAATATCACTTTCTTCTAAAACTTTTCTTATTGTAATTGTAATAGTTGCCTCATTTGAAACATTGCCTGCCTCATCTATAACTTTATATATTACTGTATCAGTTCCATAATAATTTGCTTTTGGTGTATATGTAAATTTACCTGCCACACTATCATCTAATGTTATTTCACCATTTTCAGGTTCTTTAACCACTTGATACTCTTTAATACCTCTATTATCCGTTGCTTCAAAGAAATCAGAGAATGATTGATTATAATCAATTGAATACTCTTTATCTTTTGCAACTGGGTTTTCTATATCAATAGTTATATGCATTTCAATTTCTGTATGCTGTGTATCTTTTGATATTTTAAAAGTTATTTTATAATAACCTGATTTATTTATAACTATACCCTTATCTGTTTTAAAATTACTTGTAACATCATTTTCACCATCATCAAGATCTAAAATTATTATTTCAGTCGTTTGACCTTCAATTTCGCTAACTTCAATTTTAACATCTTTATTTACTATAGCATTATCTTCAATTATTGAGTCATCATCTGCACCTTTTAACTCAATCTTTGGTATATCAAGAGCATTCTCATCTATTGTAAATTCTAAAGTAACTTCTTCAGATTTATTGCCAGCATCATCTTCACATTTAGCTGTTATTTTATATAATCCATTCTCATTTAAAGTTATCTTATCTCCAGTAAATGGAATTGTATTGCTAGTATCTCTGGTGATTACAACATCAACTAATGTAACTTTAGCATCTGCTCTGCTATCTACTCCCGGTTTAATTTCTAATTCAACATCTGGCTTAATGGTACTACCATTAGAAACTTCAAAATTTGATTTTTTTGCTAAAATAGTTGGAGCTGAAGGTGCAGTTTTATCTATTATAAACTTTTCTGATTTTACTTTTGCACACATACCTAAAGTATCAGAAGCATATACCCATAAATAATACTCTCCATCTGCTGTAGGCAATTTAACGCTATCACCATCTAATTTTTCCATCTCTTCATCTGTAGGTGTATAATATGAATTATCTACCCATTTATACTTTTTATTACTAACAGAAGATGTATCTTCTATTGTAACATTTACAGACTCAAGAATATTCTTTAAATCTTCACTATTACCATTAGGTTCAAATGATACTGTTGGTGCATTCTTATCTATATAAAATGGATCTTGACTCTTATAAGTAGCCTTGTTTCCTGCTTTATCATAAGCTAAAACATATAGATAATATTTGCCATCTTCTTTTAAACTATCTGTTGTAACTGCATAACCATTTGTGAAAGTATTTTTAAATAATTGTTCATCAATTCCTTCTAATTCGTGAGTTGCAGTATCCCAGAAATATTTTAGTTTATCCACATTTAATCCATTTTTATCTTCAGCCTTTATATAAACAGTATATCTTGATTTATACAAAGTATTGCCATCTATGCTTAATGTAATTGTAGGTTTTACATTATCAATATAATATGCTTCCGATGATTTTTTCACTTTGTTACCTGCATTATCTTCAGCATAAATATATAAATAATATTTTGTGTCGATATTTTCTAAAACAGGGACTGTAAATTCATACCCATTTTCAATATCGCTTATGTCTGCTGGTTTCATTGAAAAATCTTCATCATTTGGAGTTTGTTGTACTTCTTTCCATAAATATTTTATAGAATCTTTATTTACTTTAGAAAGTTCATCTACTACTTTAACTTTTATTTGTACATCATTTTTATATGCACTATTTTCATTTGGAGTAATTGTAATTTCTGGGTCAACTTTATCCACTACATAAGTATGTTCACTCTTTTCATAAGTAACATTTCCAGCCTTATCTTTTGACATAATATATAAATAATATGGACCTGAAGATAAATTACTTAGATTAATATTATCATTATTGTTAAAACCTTTAGCATTATTGTCGCTGAAAATTTTATTAGTAAGAGTCTGTTTTTCTATATTCTGTGTTGACATAAAATATTTTGATTCACTAATACCAGAAACATTGTTATCACTAGCCTTATCTGTAGGATCTTCAACATTTAAAGTTATTGATTTTACATAATCGCCTTGTTTATTTTCGTTAATAGTAATTTTAGGAGACGTTCTATCGATTTTAACTTCAAATGTACCAACAGGACTAGTTCTTGGTGTGCCTCTTTTTTCTGTAAAATAAACTGTAATTTTGGTAATTCCTTCTTCTGTAATTGTAACTATTGGAGACTCAATTTCGCTTGGAGCTTTTTCTGTTTCTTCAACATTTTTTGCTCCTTCAAGTTTATATTTGTATTTGTCAACAGTTGTAGTATTATTAGCAATAAATTTATTTACAGAAACACTTTCTACGTTTGTCCAATCTTTAATATCATCTAAAGATGTCTCTATTCCCGGAGCAACAAGTGGTTTATCACTTATATTTACTATACCAGAAGCAGTTGAAACAATAGTCTCACCTTCATTTTTTAGCATAACTGTAAGTCTTCTAGATGTATCTGCTTCAGCAATTCCATACTTTTCTATTAATTTAGAAACATCTAAACTCCACTTAAATTTAAATTTTAATTTTCCATCTACGTATGAACTACCATAATCTGATGTTGTTGCATCAATTTCGTCTTCTTTTGGAGTAAAAGTAATTGCATTTCCATCATCATTTACAGTCATATTAAAAGAATATCCGACTATCCTCACTTGAATACGCAATTGCATAATCAAATACTTTATTTTTATAGTTTGTTGGATTACTTATAGTGACTGCAATTTCTACTGGAATTTTTTCTCCTTTTATAAATGAAACGTTATCATGCTCAATAGAATAAGCAATTGAAAAATCATCTTTGGTAATTCCATTACTAATAAGCTTAATTTCATTATTTGCCAAAGAAATACCACAGAATACTAAAATTCCTATTATACAAACTGTAATAATAGCTACTAAATTTTTTCTAGTCATTGAACTAAATCCCCCTCTTTTATATGTAATAATAATTTGTCTTACTAATCAAAGCATAACATCGTTTCAGAACCAATTCAATTACGAAATTATGTATACTAAGGTAAAAAAAAACAAGGACCATACTTATTAAGCTTTTTGCTTAACAAATATGGTCCTATTTTAAAATGTAAATTATTTCTATATAAATTCTTTATATTTATAATTGACTTGTAAGTTCTACAAATCTCATTAAAATTGTTGCTGTTTCTCCTCTTGTGGCTGTTCCCACTGGGTCAAAACTATTTTCGCCTTTTCCATTCATTAATCCTGCTTTTTTCATTTCATGTATTGCATCTTTTGCATAATCAGATATTTCACCTTCATCTGCATATACTAAATCATCATTTGCTTCGGCTAATTCAATTCCCATTTTCGTCATGTATCTTGCAAATATTGTTGCCATATCTTCTCTCTTTATTTCTCTTTCTGGGTCAAACAAATTGTTTCCAACACCATTTACTATTCCATTTTGTGTTGCCCATGCTATTGCGTTTGAATAATATGAGTCAGAAGCAACATCACCAAATGTAGATGAATCAGTTACTGTTGCTCCAGATAATCTATATAATACAGTTACTAACATTCCTCTTGTTATTGATACATCTGGTTCAAACTTACCATCGCCTGTTCCATTCATTAAATTATTCTTTGTTACAAAATCTACTGCTTCACTATACCAACTTGTTTGTGGAACATCATTATAACTTGTAGTAGTTGTTGGTTTATTTTCCTCTGGGTTATTCTCTTCTGGCTTTTCTTCTGGTTTTTCTTCAGCAAGTTTAAATGTTGCTTTTATTTTATGAGTCTCAGTTACATCACTAAATGTATATGATTCAACTGCTCCAACACTTTTTCCATCAACAATTACATCTTCTATTTCATATCCTTCATCTGGTATTATTTTAAACGTTTGATCTGATCCTTTTTCTACACTTAATGTACTTGGTGTGATTTTCCCGTGCTTTGTAGTTTCAACTGTTATTTTATATTTTTTAACGGTTGAACTTCCACCGCCTCCGGCCACCACCAGAATGGCTACCGCTACTACCAGAATTACCATTTGATGCGTTATCTTCTATAATCACACCATATAAAATATCTATTGTTTCAATATTGTTTGTAACTCTTATTTCAAATGTATCCACACCTACGTAATTTACATTAGGAGTATATATAAATATTCCGGTTTGCTCATTAAATTCCAAATGTCCATTTTGAGGATTATCAAAAATTATATATTCTAATGCATCACCATTTTTATCTTTTAATGGTAAAGCCGATGAAGTATATTTCTGATTTTTCTTTATTGTAATTTTTTTACTACTTGCATCAATTATATCACTTTCTTCTAAAATTTTTCTCATTGTAATTGTAATAGTTGCCTCATTTGACTTATTATCTGCTTTATCTATAACTTCAAATATTATTGTATCGGTTCCATAATAATTTTCACTTGGTGTGTATGTAAATTCGCCTGTTACTTCATTTAATATTATTTCACCATTTTCAGGCTCTTTAATTATTTGATATTTTTCAATACCTCTATCATCTGCTGCTTTTAAAAAGTCAGTGAATGATTGATTATCATCTATTGTATATTCTTCACCTTCTGCAATTGGGTTTTCTGTATCAATGGTTATATGCATCTCAAATTCTGTACTATTATTATCACCTTTTGATAGTACAAAAGTTATTTTATAATAACCTGGTTCATTTATGATTATACCTTCATCTGTTTCAAATTTCTTTGTAACATCTTCTTCACCATCATCAAGATCCAAAATTGCTATTTTAGTTGTTTGACCTTCAATTTCGCTAACTTCAACTTTAACATCTTTATTTACTGTATCATTATCTTCAATTGGTAAATTATCATCTGCTCCTTTTAGCTCAATCTTTGGTATAGCAGGAGCATTCTCATCTATTGTAAATTTTAAAATAGCTTCGTCAGATGAATTGCCAGCATCATCTTCACATTTAGCTGTTATTTCGTATGATCCTTTATCATTTAAAGTCATTCCATCTTTAAATGTTATTTCATCGGTAGAATTTTTAGTAATTCTAACATTTAATGAGACTATAGAATCTGCTCTGTTATCTTTTCCTGGTATAACTTCTAATGTAACACCTGGTTTAACGGTACTACCATTAGAAACTTCAACATTTGATTCTTTAGCTATAATAGTTGGAGCTGAAGGTTTAGTGTTATCTACTATAAATTTTTCTGATTTTGCTTTTGCATGCATACCTACAGTATCAGAAGCATATACCCATAAATAATATTCTCCATCTGCCGTAGGTAATTTAACACTATCACCATCTATATCTTCCATCTCTCCATCTGTAGGTGTATAATATGAATTATCTACCCATTTGAACTTTTTAACACTAACAGAAGATGTATCTCCTATTGTAACCTTTACAGATTCAAGGTTTTTCTTTAAATCTTCACTATTACCATTAGGTTCAAATGTTATTGTTGGTGCATTTCTATCTATATAGAATGGATTTTGACTCCTATAAGTAGCCTTATTTCCTGCTTTATCATATGCTAAAACATATAGATAATATTGACCATCTTCTTTTAAATTATCTGTTGTAACTGCATAACCATTTGTGAAAGTATTTTTAAATAATTGTTCATCAATTCCTTCTAATTCGTGAGTTGCAGTATCCCAGAAATATTTTAGTTTATCCACATTTAATCCATTTTTATCTTCAGCCTTTATATAAACAGTATATCTTGATTTATACAAAGTATTGCCATCTATGCTTAATGTAATTGTAGGTTTTACATTATCAATATAATATGCTTCCGATGATTTTTTCACTTTGTTACCTGCATTATCTTCAGCATAAATATATAAATAATATTTTGTGTCGATATTTTCTAAAACAGGGACTGTAAATTCATACCCATTTTCAATATCGCTTATGTCTGCTGGTTTCATTGAAAAATCTTCATCATTTGGAGTTTGTTGTACTTCTTTCCATAAATATTTTATAGAATCTTTATTTACTTTAGAAAGTTCATCTACTACTTTAACTTTTATTTGTACATCATTTTTATATGCACTATTTTCATTTGGAGTAATTGTAATTTCTGGGTCAACTTTATCCACTACATAAGTATGTTCACTCTTTTCATAAGTAACATTTCCAGCCTTATCTTTTGACATAATATATAAATAATATGGACCTGAAGATAAATTACTTAGATTAATATTATCATTATTGTTAAAACCTTTAGCATTATTGTCGCTGAAAATTTTATTAGTAAGAGTCTGTTTTTCTATATTCTGTGTTGACATAAAATATTTTGATTCACTAATACCAGAAACATTGTTATCACTAGCCTTATCTGTAGGATCTTCAACATTTAAAGTTATTGATTTTACATAATCGCCTTGTTTATTTTCGTTAATAGTAATTTTAGGAGACGTTCTATCGATTTTAACTTCAAATGTACCAACAGGACTAGTTCTTGGTGTGCCTCTTTTTTCTGTAAAATAAACTGTAATTTTGGTAATTCCTTCTTCTGTAATTGTAACTATTGGAGACTCAATTTCGCTTGGAGCTTTTTCTGTTTCTTCAACATTTTTTGCTCCTTCAAGTTTATATTTGTATTTGTCAACAGTTGTAGTATTATTAGCAATAAATTTATTTACAGAAACACTTTCTACGTTTGTCCAATCTTTAATATCATCTAAAGATGTCTCTATTCCCGGAGCAACAAGTGGTTTATCACTTATATTTACTATACCAGAAGCAGTTGAAACAATAGTCTCACCTTCATTTTTTAGCATAACTGTAAGTCTTCTAGATGTATCTGCTTCAGCAATTCCATACTTTTCTATTAATTTAGAAACATCTAAACTCCACTTAAATTTAAATTTTAATTTTCCATCTACGTATGAACTACCATAATCTGATGTTGTTGCATCAATTTCGTCTTCTTTTGGAGTAAAAGTAATTGCATTTCCATCATCATTTACAGTCATATTAAAAGAATATCCGACTATCCTCACTTGAATACGCAATTGCATAATCAAATACTTTATTTTTATAGTTTGTTGGATTACTTATAGTGACTGCAATTTCTACTGGAATTTTTTCTCCTTTTATAAATGAAACGTTATCATGCTCAATAGAATAAGCAATTGAAAAATCATCTTTGGTAATTCCATTACTAATAAGCTTAATTTCATTATTTGCCAAAGAAATACCACAGAATACTAAAATTCCTATTATACAAACTGTAATAATAGCTACTAAATTTTTTCTAGTCATTGAACTAAATCCCCCTCTTTTATATGTAATAATAATTTGTCTTACTAATCAAAGCATAACATCGTTTCAGAACCAATTCAATTACGAAATTATGTATACTAAGGTAAAAAAAAACAAGGACCATACTTATTAAGCTTTTTGCTTAACAAATATGGTCCTATTTTAAAATGTAAATTATTTCTATATAAATTCTTTATATTTATAATTGACTTGTAAGTTCTACAAATCTCATTAAAATTGTTGCTGTTTCTCCTCTTGTGGCTGTTCCCACTGGGTCAAAACTATTTTCGCCTTTTCCATTCATTAATCCTGCTTTTTTCATTTCATGTATTGCATCTTTTGCATAATCAGATATTTCACCTTCATCTGCATATACTAAATCATCATTTGCTTCGGCTAATTCAATTCCCATTTTCGTCATGTATCTTGCAAATATTGTTGCCATATCTTCTCTCTTTATTTCTCTTTCTGGGTCAAACAAATTGTTTCCAACACCATTTACTATTCCATTTTGTGTTGCCCATGCTATTGCGTTTGAATAATATGAGTCAGAAGCAACATCACCAAATGTAGATGAATCAGTTACTGTTGCTCCAGATAATCTATATAATACAGTTACTAACATTCCTCTTGTTATTGATACATCTGGTTCAAACTTACCATCGCCTGTTCCATTCATTAAATTATTCTTTGTTACAAAATCTACTGCTTCACTATACCAACTTGTTTGTGGAACATCATTATAACTTGTAGTAGTTGTTGGTTTATTTTCCTCTGGGTTATTCTCTTCTGGCTTTTCTTCTGGTTTTTCTTCAGCAAGTTTAAATGTTGCTTTTATTTTATGAGTCTCAGTTACATCACTAAATGTATATGATTCAACTGCTCCAACACTTTTTCCATCAACAATTACATCTTCTATTTCATATCCTTCATCTGGTATTATTTTAAACGTTTGATCTGATCCTTTTTCTACACTTACTGTACTTGGTGTGATTTTTCCGTGTTTTGTTGTTTCAACAGTTATTTTATATTTTTTAACGGTTGAACTTCCACCGCCTCCGGCCACCACCACCAGAGTGGCTACCACTTGATTCTACTTTTTCTACATGCACAACAAACTCAATTACTACATCTTCTAAACCATTTGTTACCTCAATAGAAAATACATCTATTCCAGTATAATTTGAATCTGGAGCATATGTGAATGTTCCATTACTTGAATCTAGTTCTAAGTTTCCATGGTTTGCATTAAGTTCTATTTCATATTTTAATGGAAAACCATTTAAATCTTTTGATGGAAATCTAAATGTATACGTTCCATTTTGATTTAATTTTATTGTCTTGTCTAATTCCTTAACAATATCTTTTTCTTCTAATTTCTTAACTACATTAATAGTAATAGTAGCTGGTTCTGATACATTCTCTGCGTTGTCAGTTGCTGTATATGTTATACTATCTTCTCCTATATAGTCAGCAGCTGGAGTGTATATATAGTTTCCACCATCTTGTGTTAATTCTCCATGTGTAGGTCCTCCTGTACATTCATAGCTTTTGATTCCATTGTCATCGGTGGCATTAAAAACAATTAATAATTCATCACCTTGTACTACATTATATGTGTCTCCTTCTGCTACTGGTTTGTCTAAGTCAATTGTTATATTTATTTCATTGTCAATAAAACTTTCTTCATTAGTATCTAAATATGTGTGAAATTTAATTGTATATTTTCCTGACTTATTTATAATATTATTTGAAAATGTATCAGTTACGTCCCCACCATTTTGTTCTATCGTTATTGTAGTTGTTTGACCTTCTGTTTTTTCAACTATTATTTTTACAGGTTCATTTACTAATGAATCTTTTAAATGTGACTTGGTTGTATCAACACCTTGTAATTTAACCGTTGGTTCCTTTGGTGTCTCAGGATCATCTGGACCAGAAGCAACTATTGTAAATGTAAATGTTTTTTCATTTGATATATTCCCTGCTTCATCTTTACTGTTAGCGGTTACTGTATATGTACCACTATCAGAAAAATCATATGTTGTCTTATCTGCTGTAGCTAAAGGAGATTGATCTTTTGTAATTTTTAAATTTACAATTTTAACATCAGCAATTTCACTTATATTATCTTCTCCTGCTTTTATTTCTAATGTGACAGGTCCGGTTTACATGGCTTCTATCTGAAATTGCTAAGTCGCTTCCTTTCTCTTTTACAATAATAGTTGGTTGAGCAGGTGAAGTTGTATCATATACAAATTTATCTGATTTTTCATATGCAGATAAGTCAGCATTATTTAACGCATATATCCATAAATAATATATTCCATCCGATTCAGGTAAGTTAATAGTTGAACTTTCAAAAAGAATCATATCAGATATTACAGGCTGTTCTATTGGATTAGTCGTCCAATAATATTTTTTCTCTGCTATATTTGAATCGACGTCGGTTACTGTAGCTGTTATTATCGAATTTTTTAAATCTCCTTCTTTTGAATTAATCATTATCTTAATCTCAGGTTCAGTGTTATCTATCTTATATGTATCTGTACTTCTAAATGTTGTTGTATTTTCTGCAAAATCACTGCCTTGTAAATATAGGAAATAATTACCATTTTCTATGCCTTCAGGTGTGCTAACTAAACCACCATTTGTAAATTGTTTTCCATTGTTATCAAATTTTGTATTAATATCTTCAGAGTTTATGTCTATCTCGGTTGTGTCCCAAAAATATTTTAATGTCTCTGGATTTATACCACTTCCTTTATCTGTAAATGTTACATCCTCTTCATGTTTTGGTCTATAAAGATTATCGTTTGACACATCAACAGTTGGTTTAACATTATCTATATTGTATGGTTCCGAATGTGAAATAGTATAATTTCCATAATTATCTTCTGCATATATCCATAAATAATAACTGCCTTCCATGTCTTTTCCAGATGGAGATGAAATAGTTGCTGTAATTCCATTTGATATGTCACTAGAATTACTTAAACCATTTCCACTATTAAAGTCATCTTTATTTAATTGTGTTGTGGATTCATTCCACAAATATTTTATATTATCTTTTTTAATACCATTACTGTCCGTAATATTAATGGTTACATCAAGGCTTTGTTTCCATTCATCGTTATTTGATGTAGGTTCAAATGTAATTGTAGGTTTGTCTCCTCTATTTATCATATATTCTTTTTCAGCTATTGCGCAATTACCAGCTTTATCTTTTGCAATTACATATAAATAATTTGGTCCAGATGTTCCTAATAAAGAAACTTTATAACCATTTGTAAAAGATTGTAAGTTTCCATTTGATTTTATGTTATCTTCTGTCAATTCACCCTTTATTTGGGTTTGTGTTAATAAATATTTTACATTCCTTGTATCTATTCCAGATACATCATTTACATTCTCCGGAGCTGGGTCAGATATTTCTATCTTTACAAAACCACTTTGTAGTTCTCCAATTTCAATTTTAGGTGCAGTTCTATCAATTTTAATTAAATATTCGCCTTCAGGTATATCTCTTGCCTCTGGCTCTCTTTTTTCTTTACATGAAATTGTAATTGTAGTAATTCCTTCATTCTCAATTGTAATTGTTGGTTGTAGAATTCCATTTGCTGGAGCCGTCTGTTCATTCGACTCTGTAGCTCCTGTAAGTCTATATTTATATTCTTCTATTTTTTCTATTCCACTAGGTTTAATAAATTGCGTAATGCTGACACTTTCTTCTTTAATCCAACCATGAATATTTTCTGGCAATGTTTTTATTGTTGGTGGATATATATCTATTATATCATTTATGATTATTATTGCATCAGACCAATCTTGGATTATGATATCATCGTTACATTTTAAAAATATACCAATCCTTTTATTCATATTTGAACTATTAGACCCACTTTGCTTAAGCATATCTATAAAATCAGTAACATCTATTATCCATTTAAACATAATCTTTATTTTTTGATCTCCTTCTTGCGTACAGCCATATCCATTTGTTGTATAAACATTATTGTCTTGTTCAAAAGTAACATTATTTTCTTCTTTATTTACAGTAATTGTATAAGAATACTTATCATTATTTTTAATTTCTTTATCATATCCTATTACATAAGTAAATGTTTTTCCTCTGTACTTCTCAAGATTCTCTATAGTTGATGTAATCTCTAACTGTATCTTTTCTCCCTTTATATAAGAAAGGTTATCATGGTTAATGACTTCAAATGTTAATGTAAAATCATTATTATCAATTCCACCAGATTCACTAAGCGTTTCTTCACTGCTTGCATAAGAAATACTACAGCAAATCAAAACACTGATTATAAAAAATAATGCTAATAATTTTTTATTTTTCATATACATCCTCCTTAAATTTTTAATCTTCATTAGTCAGTATATCATTTTGATATTATTAAAACAATACAAAAAAGAAATATTTTACAATTTTTGTGTCAAATCGTTTCATTAAAGATTTTCTCTATTAAAGTTTATAAACTCAGATTAATTTTATTATAAAAATAATTAACGAGCATATACAATATCCTCCTAGTAATTTTATTTTATTACCAATTATTTTGTGAATATAAATTGTAAAATTATCTTACCCGAAGTTTGACACTTGTTAAGTAAAAAAAATTTTTGTAAGCATTAGTAATGCTTAATTTTTTTGTCAAATTTTTAACTTTTCTTTTGCGTGATTTCCGTGATGTGGTCTGTTTTTTCCTATTTTATTTTCCATGTACATTTCCTCCTTTTTTCTTCTTTCATGATTTTATATTCAATCTTCTATCATTGTATCTAATAATTTTCCAACATTTGAACCTAATTCGGTTTTTAATGTTTCTAAATCTTCACAAAATTTCTTTTCATTTTTTATTGCTTTTTTAATATTAGGTTTAAATTTTTCAAAATCTATATTTCTTTTATTGCACCCAAAAATTTGTGATAATTTAACTTCTAAGAATCTTTTACTTCTCCTTTTTTCTCTTCTATTCTCTAACATTTCTTTTCGGTCAATATCAAAAATTTTATCACTATGCATAATTAAAAATATCTCAAATGCTAGATTTGATAAACAAACAAAATATTCATTTTCTTTACAATTGTTAATAAATTCATTTAATTGTTCTTCTTTAAGATTTTGTGGATCTCTGTCTATAATAAAGATTACTTTATCAAAATTTTCGATATAAGTAAATTTCCCTTCGGTCAGGCTTTTATTAAAATTATCTAATTTTCTTTTAGGATGACTTTGTCCTTTTTCTTCTTCATCATTTTCTACAGGTACTATATCTATCAATGGTTTAATATTAAGCTCCTCTGCATTATCTCTTACTCCACAAAAATATTGGATTTCTGTATTATCTCCTTCGGGAATAATATAATATTTTGACCTTGGTTCTTCATTACCTTTCGCTCTTTCTAAATTAACTCCATTTTTGTTAGCTATTCTCATTTTCTACATCACCTACCGGAAATAAAGTTTCAAATAAAGGAACACCACCATATCGGCCTTCTAAATATGCTTTGTCTATTTTTTTATCAAATCTTTCATTGTATCTTTCTAAAGAATATAACTGTGTTGGACCATTTTTTTCTCTATTTGCAAACCAAATCTCATCTCTTCTCAATAAATCAAAATCTAATAACCTAGATTCATGTGTAGTAACAATTAATTGAGAATTATTATTTGTAAAATTTAAAAATCTTTGAACAAACTTATAAGTTAACTCTGGGTGAAAGCATCTATCAAGTTCATCTATTAAATAAATTTTTTCATTATCTTTATTCATTAATATTTCTATTAAGTCAAATAACCTTTGTGTTCCATCTGACTCTTCAGAAAAAGCATATTGACTATCATTATTTTTATGTTTTAATATAATTTTTTCAACTTTTATTTCATTTAATGATGGCTTTCTTATAATATATAGTTCTCTATTTATTCTTATTGAAGCTTGTTGTAAATTCTGTCCATTATTCTTTTGATTATTCATATAAGCATTTTCTATCGTATTTATCATGTTCTTTAATATATCTGGTGGTATGGCTGCTTGAAGTTCTTGAATACTTGCATTTACTACTTTGCATTCACTAATTCCAGTTCCAAAAGTTGATATTAATTTATTAATTTTTTCAATACTCTCCTCAGAAGAAAAGAACGGTGTATTGTCCAATCCCGCCTGCGGAAATATTATTATTAAAGAATTAGCAAACCAATTAAAAATATCTTTTAATATAGATACATTATTTGTAGGATTGTCTTTATACAAATTTTCCTTATTTTTATTCATAACTGTTATGAATAATACTGTATCTTGACTTTTCATATCTGAATGATAAACATTTAATCTACTTAAAATTTCTTGGTTATTATCAAAATATTCGTTATTTATATTAATGTCTTGATTAATTTTCCTAGTATATATAAGAACTTCCTTATTCTTAGTTTTATCTAATTCATATAACCATTCTGCTTGTATACTATTTTTAGATAGCATAAGATCAAATCCATAAGCATAAAATCTATTGTTTATTTTAATTTCATATTCAAATGAAGAAATTTTATCTTTATTACTATCTTTTATTCTACAATAAAGGTCAGAAACATTAACTTCTATTCCTCCTAGTATTATATTTTTGCTGAAGTTAATAGCTTTAAGTAAATTAGATTTTCCAGACGCATTTGCTCCATATATCGCAGAAAACTTTAACAATTTTAAATTATTTTGATCAATCAAATGATTTTCTTTCTTTTTTGTATTTCCTGCAATCATAGATAATTCTTGTTCCTGATCAAATGATAAGAAATTAGATACTCTAAATCTTATTAACATTGTATCTCCTCCTTTTAATATATTATATGTGATTTTTTCACGTGAGTCAATGTTTTTCTATTAATATTTTACGTCTTTTAATATTTTTTATGCGCTTAATGTGATTTTTTCGTTTTATATAATGTAGAAACCACATATATGTGATTTCTATTCAAAAATACTTTTAAATTCTAATGGAACTATATCCAAAGTTTGACACTTGTTAAGTAAAAAAATCTTTTATATATGCAAACTAACATAACAGATGCATTACATGAGAAGTTTAACTTTAGAACAGATACTGAAATTGTTCCTGAAAATAATATGAAAAAAATTTTAAAACAAACTAAAAAATAAAAAAATTACGCATTTTTTTGTTATACTATTAAATCCTACAATGCGGTGTATAACTGTATTGCAGGATTTTTACTCTTTCAAAAGTTTCAAACTTGTAAAATTATCTTACCAAAAATGTCGAAATATATCAATTAATTATTTACAATTAAATCATAATACTATAAAATTATTTGTGCGTTTAAAAAATATAAGTATGGAGGATGCTATGGAAATTTTATTATTATGTATTAAAGTATTTTTTTGTAAAATACTTGAGGTATCAATTTCATGTTATCGTACAGTATCGATGGTTAAAGGGAAAGCATTGCTTACTGCAGGACTTGCACTTATAGAAGGATTAATTTGGTTTTTAGTTATTAGAGAAGCACTTGTTTTTGAATCGCCAACTTTATTTACAACAATAATCTTATCTCTTTCCTATGCTCTTGGGTACGCAACTGGAAATTATGTTGGTTGTAAAATAGCTTCTAAATTTACAGGTGGAATGGTTCAAGTACAAGTTGTTATGACATCTAAAAACGATGAAGTAATTAAAAAAATACAAGATGCTGGATATGCTTTAACAATTATAACAAGTAATGCTACAGCTTTTTCTGGTGAAAAATATATGATATTTTCTGAAATGAAACAAGCTCAATTTCCTTCTTTTAAAGCATTGGTTTATTCATTAGATGAAAAAGCTTTTGTTATGGTCAATGAAACTAAACTTGTATTTAATGGATTTATTAAAAATTAAATTATATTATTAAAATTCAGCACTAAAAATTACTAGCTCAAACTAATTTTATTGTATAAAAAAGTTCTTTTCGATGAGTTAGAAGCTGTTAATAAAGCAAGGTGAAGTAAATACG
>CAYNYD010000018.1:0-17770 GCA_964401375.1 uncultured Eubacteriales bacterium
TCAAGTTATGTAAGTTTAGTTATTGAATTATATGGAAAGATACATGGTATAAGTGGCTATGCAAACTTTGGTTGGCATGACTCAGGAATGTTTGAAGATTTTGCAAATTCAATTAAGTCTGGAAATGAATATTTTGATGTAATACTTTGTAATCCTGGGGGATTATCAGATGGTCAGCTAAAAGCTAATTTACAGCCAGGTGACATTTTAATATACCGAAATAATGCACACCATGTTGAAATATTTGTGGAATGGGCGGGTAGCAGTATGAAGGTATATAATTTTGGTAAGGACTCATGGAAATTTCCATCATATGCTACAGGTGACCCTAGTACATCATTCAAGAACGCTGAAAAAATGACAGCAGTACTAAGATTGAAACAATAAAAAGTTTCATGAATAAGTGCTTAGGTTTTAAAAATTCTACATACAGCTTTATTTGCTTAATGGTTGATTATAGTATTTTAATACGGTATTTTCATCGTGTTTGAACCCTAAAAACAAAAATTCCAGTGAAAAAAGCACTGGAATTTTTGCTATGTTTATTCAAAGATATATGATGAAAATATTTAAAATACGCAAGGAATAATTTGAATTATCTGCTTTACTGCTTGATTTTAACCAAATTATGTAATATAATATCTTAGATTTGATTTTATTGAAAAAGGAGATTTTTCATGGAGGCACTGGCTAAAGTTTTACCTAAGATGAAAAAGTTTGATGCTTATATTAATGATGTAAAAAAAGACAATTTTCCTATATCTCTTTCTGGACTTTCAGATAGTCAAAAAGTACATTTTGCATATGCTACAAGATTTTACACAGAACGCCCTATTTTATTTGTAACATATAATGAGATTCAACTTAAAAAGATTATTGAAGATTTTAAATTCTTTGAGTCAGATGAAGAAATTTTAGTATATCCAAAAAGAGAGATAGTTTATTATGATATTGATACAATGAATAAAGATATAACTATGGATAGGCTTAGTATTTATACTAAGCTTTATGATGGTGGTGCAAAAATAATTTTAACTAGTATTGAAGCAATTCTGCAAAAAACTATTTCTAAAAATAAATTATTTGAAAGAGCTTTGCAATTAGAAGTTGGAAAAGATATATCTTTAGATTCATTAAAAGAGTCTTTAAGCGATTTAGGGTATAGTAGAGAAGATATGGTTACAAGTAGAGGTCAATATACTATTCGTGGTGGAATAATAGATTTTTTCCCACTAACTACTGAAAATCCTATTAGAGTAGAATTTTGGGGAGATGAAATTGATTCTATTAGGTTGTTTGATGTTGAAACGCAAAGGACAATTGAATCACTTAAAGAAATTAGTGTTTTTCCAGCCGAAGAATTTTTGATAGATAAGAATAATTTAAATGAAATATGCGAAAATATTTTAAAAGAATATCCAAATGCTATTTCTGATGTTGAAACAATAAAAAATGGAAATTACATTACTAAAGTGGATAAATATTTTAGATTCTTTTATAAAGAGACGTCAAATTTACTTGACTATATTGGAAAAAATACAATTATATTTTTAGATGAGCCTTCAAGAATAGCTTCTAAAGCACAATCTGTAGAGTATGAAAATAAGGAGCTTATTGAACAATATTTAGAAAAAAATAAAATTGTTCCAAGTTATGCAGAATCTATGTCAACTTTTGAAGATATTAATTATGAATTTCAAAAGTTAAATATTATTAATTTGGAACGAACAGATACTATGCATGCGAAAAGAAATGGATACAGTTTTAACTGTAGGGAGGTGAACTTTTTTCGTGATTCAGTGGATATATTTGTACAGGAAGTACAAGATGCTTGTCACGAAGGAAAAACAATCTTAATATTAGGAGGAACTGTATCAAAAGCTAGAGGTTTGGCAACAATGCTTTTAGAGCATGATGTTTCTGCTACTTTCTTAGAGCAGATTGATTTGAACTTTTTAATAAGTGGAAAAGTTTTAGTTATTCCTGGCAGTATTTCTGAAGGCTTTGAATATTTAGATTTAGGATTAATTGTTGCATCGGAACCTGTTAATGGAATGAAAGAAACAGTAAAAAAGACTTATAAACCACAAGCATTTAAAGAAGGGAAAAAAATTGTTTTTGCTGATTTAAATGTTGGTGATTATGTAGTTCACTCTGTTCATGGTATTGGACAATATACAGGAATTTATACTCTTTCAGTAGATGGTGTAAAAAAAGATTATATAAAGTTAAAATATAAAGATGATGATATTTTATATATTCCGACTGATCAACTAGATAATATTAGAAAATATATAGGGAATGGTGATGCTACTCCTAAGATAAATAAATTAGGGACTAAAGATTTTTCTAAAACTAAAGCAAAAGTTAAAGCTTCTCTTAAAGATATTGCTAAAGGCTTAATTGAACTTTATGCTAAAAGAAAACAGCAAAAGGGTTATAAATTTTCTCCTGATACTGTGTGGCAAAAAGATTTTGAAGATGCATTCCCTTACGAAGAAACAGAAGATCAATTAAGGTGCATTGAGGAAGTAAAAAAGGATATGGAAAGTGAGCTCCCTATGGATAGATTACTTTGTGGTGATGTTGGATATGGCAAAACAGAGGTAGCTATTCGTGCAGCATTTAAAGCTACAATGGATGGCAAACAAGTTGCATACTTAGTTCCAACAACTGTACTTTCAGAGCAACAATTTAATGAATTTAGAAATAGAATGAAAGACTTTCCTGTAAAGGTTAATGTGCTTAATAGATTTAAGTCTGTAAAGGAAAAGAATGAAATTTTAAAAGAGCTTAAAACTGGAGAATTAGATATTATTATTGGAACTCATAGAATTTTGCAAAAAGATATGCAGTTTAAAGATTTAGGGCTTTTGATTATAGATGAAGAACAACGATTTGGAGTAAAACATAAAGAAGCAATCAAAAAATTAAAAAGCAATGTTGATGTTCTTACAATGACTGCAACACCTATTCCTAGAACACTTCATATGTCTATTGTTGGAATAAGAGATATGAGTGTTATTTATGAGCCACCTAAAAATAGAATTCCAATTCAAACATATGTTTTAGAATATGATGAAGAAGTTATAAGAGAGGGTATTCTAAAGGAAATTGAGAGACAAGGACAAGTTTTTTATTTATTTAATAGAGTTGAAGGTATAGAAAAGAAAGCAAGTGAAATATCAAAATTAGTGCCAGAAGCAAGAGTTGCTTTTGCTCATGGTAAAATGGAAGGTAGAGAACTAGAAAATATAATGAAAGCCTTTATTGATAAAGAAATAGATGTTATTGTGTGTACTACAATTTTAGAATCTGGGATAGATATTCCTAATGCTAATACGATTATTATTGAAGATGCTGATAAACTTGGACTTTCGCAACTTTATCAAATTAGAGGCAGGGTTGGTAGAAGTGATAGAAATGCTTATGCTTATATTACTTATAGAAGAAATAAACTTTTATCTGAGGCCTCAGAAAAAAGGCTTAAAGCAATAAAAGAATTTACTGAATTTGGTTCTGGTTTTAAAATTGCACTTCGTGATTTGGAAATTCGTGGCGCTGGAAATATTTTAGGACCAGAGCAACATGGACATATGGAAGCTGTTGGCTATGAAATGTATTGTAAACTTTTAGAGGAGGCTGTTAAGGAAATGCAGGGTGAAGATGTTGTAGAAGAAATTGATACACAAATTGATCTAAAAGTTACCGCTTATATTCCAGATCAATATATTGAAAATACTAATCAGAAAATTGAAGTTTATCAGGATATTGCAAATATTGAAAATGAAGATGAAATTTTAGATATGACTGATGCATTAATAGATAGATATGGAGAGTTACCCAATGAATGTGTTAATTTATTAGAAGTTGCAAGAATAAAAATATTTGCAAGATATCTTAAAATTTTATCAATAATTCAAAAAGGAAATAATGTTGTAATAGGATTTAGCTCAGATGAATTTATTTTTGATAAGATACAAATTTTAGTTGATTTATATAAAGGAAATGTATTATTTTCATCAGGTGTTACACCTTATTTAACTTTAAAGTTGCAAAGTTCAAAAGATAGTGATATATTAAATGAGGTATTAAAATTACTTAAGATTGTGAAAGGATGATTAAAAAAATGGATAAAAAAACAAAAATCGTTTTAATTGTAGCAGGAATATTGATAGTTATAGCTGTTTTAGTTGCATTTTTTGTGAGTGGAGATTCAAATGCACTTACTTCAGATGAAGTTCTAAGAATTAATAGTACAGTTTATTCAAAACAAGAATTTATTGAATATATAAAATATTTGCTATATAAAAATGATGGAGAATTTTCTATAGATAAAGATGCTCATGCAACTGATATAGAAAATGGTATTAGTGAAGAGGATATATTTAAGGAGGATGCATTACAAAGTTTTTATGAGCAAAAAATTTATGAAGTGGTAGCTGAAAAAGAGAATATAACATTAACAGATGATGAAATTGCTGGAATTACAGAAGAATTTAATAATAATAAAGATGCTATATTAAATACGGGTATAAGTGAAGAATCATATACCAAATTTGAAAAAGATCAATTAATTGTTGATAAAATAACAGGAAATCCAAGTGAATATTTAGATTTACCTGATGGTGTTTATGATAATTATGTTGCATCATTATCTGGAGATGAATTAAAATCATATTCATATAGAATAATGCAAGTTGCATATACAGCTGATTCGACATCTGGAGAAGGATCTGGAGAATATGTTGTTTCAGGCGATAGAGCTGAAAAAGAAGCTTATATGAATTTTTTAGTTGAAAGATTAAAAAATGGAGAGTCATTTGAAGTTGTTGCAGAAAGTGGAGATAATAGAATTATTGCTGTGGATGGTGGATACAGTTTTGGAAAGAGTGCATTAGAACATTCTGCTGGTGTATTCTTGGAACAAAAACTTGGTATGTTTATTGGTGGTGATACTCAGTTGAGTGATGCAATTAAACAGACTCCATCTGGTGAACTCACTGAAGTTGTTGATACTGGAAATTCATTTCAAATTGCATTGGTAGAAGGAGTTACAGAGGGATTTGATGAACAGGCCAAAAATGAGGTAATTCAAACATTAATAAGTAGTTTATATCAAGATATTATTTCTACTTATGTGAAAGATGTTGAATTAAATAATTCAGTTGTTAGTAGAATCAATATTAAATAATTAACTATAAAAAGGTCGCTTAAATATTTATTTAGGCGACCTTAAAAAATAAGAGGTGAAAATAGTGATAACAAGTAAAACGAATGAACTTATTAAACATATAAAGTCTTTGCATCAGAAAAAGTATCGTGATGAATATGGAGAGTATTTTGTAGAGGGCAAAAAGCTTGTTTATGAAGCTATAGATGAAAAGGTAGAAATAATAAAGGTTATAATATGCAAAGAGCTTTTTGATGAAGAAGTTTCGATAGATATGAATTTTGTAGAATATGTTGATAAAAAAGTTTTTGAATATATTTCTGATACAAAAACTCCTCAAGGAATAATGGCAATCATTAAAATTCCTAAAGTAAAGGAAACATTGGGAGACACTGTTTTTGCACTGGATAGTATACAAGATCCAGGAAATTTAGGAACTATTATTAGGACATTAGATTGTGCTGGTATAAATACATTACTTCTTTCAGAAGGAACGGTGGATTGTTATAATCCAAAAGTTATAAGGAGTACAATGGGGGCAATATATAGAGTAAATATATTTGAAAATTTAGATTTAAAGACTAAATTAGAAGAATTAAAAAGAATAGGGTATAAAGTTATTGTTACGGCTTTGGAGGCTAATATAAAACACTTTGATTTAGACTTTAAAGATAAATATGTTATAGTAATTGGTAATGAAGCGAATGGCGTAAGTGAAGAAATTCAGAAATTAGCAGATATAAAAGTAATAATCCCAATGTTAGGAAGGACGGAAAGTTTAAATGCAAGTGTTGCTGCAAGTTTAGTGGCTTATGAAAGAGTAAGAAAAATAGAGGAGATAAGAAGAGTCTAAAAAGATTTATTCTTTTTTTGTTGCAATTTTATTGATTTAATGTTTTTTTTTGTATATTATTTATATGATATGAAAATTTCTATGGAGGGTTTATTTTTATGAATAAAGAAAAAGGCAAATTAGCTCCTTTACTTATTAGATTGTTTATTATTTTTGTGTTACTGGTAATAGCAGCATTTCTTTTTGAAATTGCACCTTATTATAGATTAAAAGAAACATATGAAAAAGGAGTAACTAGAGTTGTAATTAATAATAAAGATGTTACTAATTCGCTTCCTAATTATGCTTACGTTGATAATGGTGTAGTTATGATGTCTGCTGATACAGTAACGAAATATTTTGATGTTTTTGTATATTATGATGAAAAATATGATACAGCAATAATTACAAATAATGTTACAGTTGCTAAAATTAAGTTGGGAGAAAATAAAATAGTTGTAAATGGTGAAACAAAAGATTTGATTGGAACAGCCAAAACTGAAACAATACATAAAGAGCCTAAAAGTGGAGAAACAATTGGAGAAGAGGAGAAAGTATTATATGTACCAATTAGTTCTTTAGAAGATATAACGAAAGCTAATGTTGACTTCAATGAAAAGATAATTGTAACTGATTTAGAGGGTTGGGATAGAATACAAATTGTAAAAGCTACATCTAAAGAAAAGTTAAAATTATATAAAAAGTTTTTCTCAAAAACAATGGGGAAAGTAAAAGAAGGGGAAGAGCTATATTTATTTGATAATAATAGTGGAGATGAATACATAACAGCAAGAAATATAAGGGGAGATATTGGATATATACCAGCAGAAAAGGTAAGCTCTTGGCAACATATTGATCATCAAAATGAATTTGAACTTGTAGAAGATAAAATAGATAGATCTAAAAAACTTGTGCTAACTTGGGAATATGCTGAAAATTCTACACCAGATAGAAGTGGTCAAAGTAAAATAAAATGTTTAGATATTATTTCTCCTACATGGTTATTTGTTAATAAAAATTTATCTTTAAGAACAGTAATTGACAATAATTATATAAATTGGGCAAGAAGTCAAGGATATACTTTATGGCCTGCTTTAAAAAATGATGGTTTATCTTTAGAAGAAACATCAAGCTTAGTTACTGATATGAAAAAAAGAGAAGAGTTTATAAATGATGTTGTTAAATGTGCAGTGGATAACAAATTCGAGGGAATTAATATTGACTTTGAATTTATGTACAAAAAAGATGTAAATGAATATTCTGAGTTTGTAAGAGAACTTGCTGCAAATTTAAGAAGAAATAATATTGTGGTTTCAGTAGATGTTATAATCCCAGATGGAAGTGATAACTATTCTTTATGTTATGATAGGCGAGCTCTTTCAAAAGCAGTTGATTATATGATGCTTATGACGTATGATCAATATGGTCAGAGTGATGTTAATACTGTAAAAAATGGTCCAACAGCTTCTTATAGTTGGGTTGAAACTAATATAAATAAAATGCTAAATAATATTGATGTTCCAAAAGAAAAATTAATTTTATGTGTTCCATTTTATTTTAGAAGTTGGATTATAGATAAAAATACTGGAATAACAAAAAGTACAGGTACACCAGTTATTAAAAGTGCTAATGAAGTACTTCAAAAATATGGGGATAAAGCTGTATGGCTTGAAGATGATGGACAGTATTATATTGAAAATGATGAAGGCTCTAATATTAGAAAGATTTGGGTAGAAAATGATGACTCATTAAAGAAAAAAGTACAATTAGTTAATAAATATGATTTAGCAGGTGTAGCATCTTGGCGTTGGGGATATGAAAGTAGTAGTTCTTGGGAAACCATAGATGAAACACTTGAAAGATAAGATTATTTTAGTGACAACATATATGTTATTCATGCTAATTTTATATTAAGTAGGAAAAAGAGGTTGCAAATATTGCGATCTCTTTTTGTGTTATAAAATCATTAACTAGTTTGGCGAATACATTTGGGTACTTTCTTTGGTAAAAAAAAGTACCATGACAATGAATAATCAAAGCCATGATACCTTATTGGTGCACGAGACCGGAATCGAACCGGTACGGGTTATTCGCCCGCAGGATTTTAAGTCCTGTGCGTCTGCCTGTTCCGCCACTCGTGCATGCTATTAGTTAAAACAACTTGCAAAATTTATATTAGCATTTCATTAAAAAAAAGTCAATATATTTTTGTATTTTTTTACAGAAAAAAACTTTGGTAAAAAACTTGTCTTTTTAATGTACTCATGTTATACTCTATATATGCTGTCAAATGGCCCATTGGTCAAGAGGTTAAGACGCGGCCCTCTCAAGGCCGAATCATGGGTTCAATTCCCGTATGGGTCACCAAATATTTATAACAAAGCATTTATTAAATAAGATATTTAAACTTTAAGGAGTCATTTTTTATTGACTTCTTTTTTGTAACACTTTTTTTTATGATGAATATTATATACCATAAGCATTTTATAAAGGAGGCGTTGTATGGGAAACCTTTTTAGAGGCTTTTGTCATAATGATGATGACATACTATGGTTTTTAATTTTATTCTTACTTTTATTCTGGAATGGTTGTGGATGTGGTTGCGGTTGCAACAATAATTCTGGCAACAATTCTAACAATTGTGGTTGCGATAATTAAAACGCAATGTACTTAAATTTTGAAAGGAGGGAAATAATATAATGTCAAACGGAGGATGCTTTGGAGGATGCGATGAATTTATTTGGATTATTCTTTTAATCTTCATTCTTTCTTGTTGTTGTGGAGGCAATGGAAATAGAAATTCTTGTTGCTAATAAATAACAAAAAACCACTTAAAAGGTATCACTCTTAAGTGGTTTTATTTTTTGAAGTAATTTTTTTCATTTTTAATACTAACTTATTTTGTTTTGAAGATTTTCTTTTTATCCTTTTCCTAAGTTCTTTTCTTAGAACTTCAGGTTGAATATCTCCATTTATTTCACCATTTAATACAATAGATATTTTACCAGTTTCCTCAGATACTATAACTATAATTGCATCTGATATTTCAGATAAACCAATTCCTGCTCTGTGTCTTGTACCATAAGACCTGTCCAAACCTTCTCTATCTGTAATTGGAAGAATGCAAGATGCTGCGACAATTTTATTATCTTTTATAATAACAGCTCCATCGTGTAATGGTGTGTCGGGAACAAATATATTAACGATTAACTCTTTTGAAATATCAGCATTAATAGGCACACCTGTATGTATTATTTCGCCAAGATTTGTTTCTTTTTCAAAAACAATTAGAGCACCAGTTTTTTCTTTCGCCATCTGTTCTACAGCATCAGCAATTTTATCTACACTTTTTAAATTAGGATCTTCATCTTCAATGTCAAAAAACTTTTTTAAACTTGTAGATCCCATTTGCTCTAAAGTTTTTCTTAATTCTGGTTGAAAAACTACAATAAAAAGCAAAACTCCATAAGTTACAACCGAATTAAGTATGTAATGAAGAATCTTTAATGATAAGAAATCGCTTAATACATTTGCAATAATCAAAATAGCGATACCCTTTATGAGTTGTATCGCTCTAGTCCCTTTAATCATTTTTATTAATTTACATACTAAATATGTAACAATCGACAAATCTACTATTAAAGCTACAATTTTGATAGGATAATCTATAAGAGTATGGATATATCCTAATATTTTAGTTTCATAAAATACTTTAAATGATTCAAATATAGATTCCATGATATCTCCTAAAAATTACTAACAATAACTGATATGATTGTTGGTACAATAAACATGGCTGCTAAAAACAAACAAATCCATCTTGCAAAAACTTTTTGTTTTTCTTTCATATTCGTTCGCCTCCTAATTACGTTACTTTATACTTATATATTAAACAAAAAAGTGAACAAAGTCAACTAGAAATTATTGCTTTTTATAGATTTTAGCTGTTGAAAAATAAAAATTAAAGGTATAAAATACTATTTCGGAGGTGTTATTATGGTAGAAATAAAAAATTATTTCGAAAATCCTAATTTAAAACTTGTTGAACAAAAAGGAAATTTTCGTGTATTTGAATACCAAAAGGATTATACGATGAACCCACAAGCTGCACCAGCATTATATTTTTGCGATCAAATGGGTGTCAGAAAAAGGCAAGCTGTAGTTGAATTAAAAGATTCTTCTTGTATTTTGTCATCAGGAGCTATGCAATGGGTATCAGGTCAAATTCAAGCTCAAACTGATATTAGGGGTGCAGGCGATTTATTTGGAAAGGTAGTAAAAGGTGCTGTTTCTGGAGAATCTGCTGTAAAGCCTTTGTATAAGGGAAATGGTTTAGTTGTATTAGAGCCTACATACAAATTTATATTATTGGAAAACGTTGAAGATTGGGCAAACGGATTAGTTTTGGATGATGGATTATTTTTAGCTTGCGATGGAACTGTAGAACAAAAAGTTGCTAGACGTTCTAATGTTAGCTCTGCACTTGCTGGTGGAGAAGGTTTATTTAATCTTTGCTTAAAAGGAAAGGGAGTTGCTGTATTGGAGAGTCCATATCCTCGTGAAGAATTGGTAGAAATTAGTTTGACTGATGATGTTATAAAAATTGATGGTAATTTTGCAATTGCGTGGTCAAATACATTGCAGTTTACAACAGAAAGATCAAGTAAGTCTTTAATTGGTTCAGCAGTTACAGGAGAAGGCTTGGTAAATGTTTATAAGGGTACTGGAAAGATTTTGATGGCTCCTGTAAGATAAAATTTTATAACCGTTTGGTTATAAAATTTTATGCCATATTTTTAATATTTTTTTAACTAATTTAGCAGATAACGTAAGAATATCATCGCTTTCGGAATATAAATAAGACGGTGATTAGGTAAGTAAAGTTATAATAGAATTTAAGAAGAATAAAAGTGAGAAAATGTAAAAAAAATCCATTTTCTCACTTTTTGCATTATAAAACGGGCTGTAAAATGAGGTATTTTTAATGCCTAAATCACAATATACACTAGCCCAAGAAGCAATTATTATTCATCAATTAATAAGAATTCAAAGATTTTCATTATTTTTTGTTCTAAATTTTATTTTCCCTGCATATAAATATACAAGAGGTGAAAGAGATGCATAAGATAAATGATGAGATACTTTCATATTTTCCTTGTGAACTCGGCATAAATGAGGACATTATATCTAATGCTGAAGAAATTCGCATTAGACTTCGGACAACCTATATTAATTAGATACTTAAATAAAGAATTTTTTACAAAAGAAATTGCAAATGAAAAAATAATTCTTAACTTACTTGAAAATTTTACCGAAAATTCTATTTACGCTGTACAATCAGAAATTAATTCTGGATTTATAACTATTAAAGGCGGACATCGAATAGGCATTTCTGGTACTTGCATATTTGAAGATGGAAAAATAAAAAACATTCGTTACATATCAAGTTTAAATATAAGAGTTGCACACGAAATAAAAGGGTGTGGAAGCCTAATTGTTCAAAAATTGTATCATAATACTTTTGAAAATACTCTTATTTTATCCTCACCCGGAGGTGGAAAAACGACTTTACTTAGAGATATGATTAGAGAGCTAAGCACGTTTGGTAATAATATTTCAGTAATAGATGAAAGATCTGAAATTGCAGCAATGTATAAAGGTGTGCCACAAAATGATTTAGGTCCAAGAACTGATATTATGAATAACTGTAGGAAAGATATTGGAATAAGAATGATGATTAGAAATATGACTCCAAATATAATTGCTACAGATGAAATTGGTGGCACTAGAGATATAGAGGCTATTTATGATGCAAATTATTCTGGCATTAAACTTTTACTCACAGCACATGGAGATGATATAAAAGATATACCAGCTAGGCTTTATAAGAATAAGCTTTTTAAAAATATTATAATTTTAAAAAAAGAAAATAAACCCGGTGTG
Organism: uncultured Eubacteriales bacterium; assembly: GCA_964401375.1. Taxonomy (GTDB): domain Bacteria; phylum Bacillota; class Clostridia; order TANB77; family UBA1234; genus UBA1234. The sequence goes on from CAYNYD010000018.1 coordinate 11,949, forward strand.
ATTAAAAACATATATAGATTGGAGGACGACTGCTATGCTACTTATAATTAAATGTCTTTTACTTTTAGCCATTGTTGGATTATCAAGTTTAATTGGAATTTTAGTTGCTAGTAAATATAATATGAGAGTCAAAGAACTTGAAGACCTAATAGGAGCAATGGATTTACTTGAAACACGAGTAAAATATACATATGATACAATCCCAGATAGTTTTGAATTCGTCTCTGATGTTATGAATACAAAGGCTTCAAGGATTTTTATGATTACAGCAGGTAATTTAAAAGAAAGTAAAAATATGTCTGCTGGGGATATTTTTAGAAATGTAGTAGATGAAGAATCGATTTTTTTAAGCTTAACGGAAGAAGACATTGAAGTATTAAAAGGTTTAGGCACATCTCTTGGGCAAACTGATTTAGAAGGACAATTAAGAAATATAACGCTTGTAAAAGATTTATTAAATATTCAGCTAGATAGTGCCGTGGAGAAGAAAAATACTAATTATAAATTGTCTAGAAATATGGGAGTGTTTATTGGTTTAATCATTATGATTATATTGATTTAGCATTATGCATTAGAATGATACATTTAAAAACTTATTATATGTAATGCTTTAGTAGATGATTTAGAAAGGAATGGTAGTTTATATGGAAATTGATTTGTTATTTAAAATTGCTGCTATAGGAATTATTGTTGCTGTTTTACATCAAGTTTTGGTTAGAGCAGGAAGAGAAGATCAAGCTATGATGACTACCTTGACTGGATTAATAATTGTTCTTGCTATGGTTGTTAAAGAAATAAGTGCATTGTTTAATACAGTAAAGACACTTTTTAATCTATAAAAACATACTTAAATTTAAGGAGGAAGAATATGAACATTACTAAAGTAATTGGAATAGCATTTTTATCTGTTATTATAATTAGCATAGTTAAACAGTCAAGACCTGAATTTGTAGTGTATGTTTCGATTATTGGTGGAGCAATCATTTTATATCTAATAATCAAAGAATTGACACCAATTATTTCTTTACTGCAAAATTTGTCTAATAAAATGGGAGTGAGTAGTAAGTTTTTTTCAATATTGCTTAAAATAACTGGTATTGCGTATTTAACAGAGTTTGGAGCAAATGTATGTAGAGATTCTGGTGAGACAGCGATTGCAAGCAAAGTTGAACTAGCAGGTAAAGTTTTAATTGTTGGACTTTCTATACCAATATTAACAACATTAATGGAAACATTACTTAAGTTAATTTGAGGTGATTGATTGATAAAAAGAGTATCTATTTTTTTATTGTTTATAATAATTATTTTTACAAATAAAATTTATGCAGTAGAGAATGAAATTGATGTTTCAGATTTTATTAATGAAGTGAAAGAATATAGTAATGATTTTTTCCCAGAATTATCAGACGAAAATTGGCTTAGTAATATTTTAAATGGTGAACTTCAATTAGATAGTCAAAATTTAATCAAAAGAATTTTAAATGTATTTTTAAAAGAATTTAAAGAAAATATTAGCTTATTATTTAAAATTATTGGAATTGTTTTTTTATGTTCTATGCTTAAAAACTTGCAAACTTCTTATGGTGGAACGGTAAGTGAAGTTGCTTTTTATGTATGCTATATGCTTATAGTAGTTTTGATTGTTACAAGTTTTACAAATATAGCTAATATCTGCATACAATCTATAAACAAACTTAATAATTTCATGAGTTTAATTATACCTGTTTTAATCACATTACTTGCTACTATGGGAAATATTACAACAGTAGCAACAATGCAACCAGTGCTTTTAGCAATGATATCAATTATTTCGTCATTAGTTTCTAATTTAGTTATTCCTGTAATATTGATTGGAACAATACTAAATTTGATTAGCAATATTTCATCTAAAGTTAATGTTGAAAAAATAAGTAAGTTTTTTAAGAAATCTGTAATGTACATATTAGAATTTGTAATGATTATTTTTGTTGGAATTTTATCGCTTGAAGGGACTCTTAGTGCAAATGTTGATGGGATAACTGCCAAGACTGCTAAAACTGTAATAAATAACGTTGTACCTGTAGTTGGCAAATTAGTTGGTGATGCTGCCGATAGTGTTATTGGTGCAGTAGGTATTACAAAAAATGCAGTTGGAGTTATTGGAATTTTAATTATTTTGGTAATTACTATAAGTCCAATTCTTAAAGCTTTTGTTTTAATGATGTTATTTAATTTGAGCTCTGCTATATGTGATTCTATCGCAGATAGCAGAATTTCAAAGTGTATGACTGCAACAGCTGATTCTATAAAATTAATTTTTGGAATTATGGTTATGATTTTATTTTTATTTATTATTGCAATTGCTCTAATGATAAAGATGAGTAATTTTTCATTGATGTATAGATAGGAGACAAGCCATGATTGAGAATTTATCAAATTTTTGTATTTCTATTATTTGTACAATTATGATGATTGTACTTTTAGAAATGATTATACCAGAGGGTAAGAATAAAAAGTATATTACTTTTATATGTGGAATAGTTGTTACATTAGTTTTACTAGAACCTATAATTGATTTATTAGATATTGATATTGATGAAGTGCTTGCAAATAGTGAATATGAATATGAGGAATATAATTATGATGAAAACTTGTATGATGAAACTTTAAAGAAATCTTATGAAGAAATTTTAATTAATGATATTACATCAAGACTTAAGGAAAATGGTTATAATGCGAGCAATATAAAAGTTGAATATGATGAAGATACTTTTGAACCACAAAAGATTTATTTAGATATAGAAGCTGAAGGTGGAGTTGTTCAACCTATAAAAATAGAAATTTCAAAAAATGAATCTTCAAATTTAAGTGAATACACTAAAAATAAAATAAAAAATATTATAAGCGAAAATTATGGTATAAAAAGAGAAAATATTTTTATTGGATCTGAGAAGTGAAATGTCTAAAATGTGTCTTTGGAAAGGGTTGATATATATATGGATAAATTTTTATCAAAGCTAAAACTATCTAATAATAAAAAACAAATAGAAAATATAGTAATATTTATTGTTCTATTAATCATAGTAATTATAGTAATAAATAGTTTGTTTGCAGAAACAAGTGTGCAAGAAGAAAATAATCCTGTAGATGTAACAAGTGATGAAATTGCTAATGATGATTTAGAAAAGAAGTTGGAAAGAATTCTTTCATTAATTAATGGTGTTGGAGATGTTGATGTTATGATTTCATATACGAATACAATTGAACAAGTTCCAATGTACGATTTGAGTGAAAATGTTACAGTAACTCAAGAAGAAGATGTTAATGGAGGAAAAAGGGAGACTAAAGAAACTAATAATGAACAAAAAATCATTTATGAAGAAAAAAATAATACCAAGATTCCTGCAATAAAGCAAACTATAATGCCAGAAGTTATAGGTGTTATAGTTGTTGCAGAGGGAGCAAATAATTCTGTTGTGAAAGAAAATGTTAAAAATGCAGTTGAAGCAGTAGTAAACATACCTTCACATCGTATACAAGTTTTTGCAAAATAGGAGGTTATCATGAAATTTAAAGTAAGCGTAATTAAGAAAAATCAAATTTTAGCTTCTATGGTTATTCTAATGTTAATAGTAGCAGGTTATTTAAGTTACACTTATGACCCAACAAAAGATTATGATCAAGAATTATCAGGTGTTATGAGTAATAATTTAGGTGATACACTACTTGTTGATAGTTCTAGTGTTAGTACGAATATTGATGAGGTTATTGATAAAGTTGAAACTAGCACAAAAGTTACAACAGCTGAAGAATATTTTGCTAATACAAGAATTGAGCGAGATAATTCTTTTGCAGAACAATTAGAAAATTATCAAAAAATTATATCGAATAATAGTATAGCAGATGACCAAAAGGAATTTGCAAGAAATGAAATTACTAGGATAAATAATACTAAAAATTCAATAGTTATAGCAGAAAATTTAATTAAATTAAAAGGTTTTAAAGATAGTGTTGTGCTTGTTAATGGTGATAGTGTAAATGTAGTTGTTTTAGCTGACAAGTTGGAAGATAATCAAGTTGTACAAATTCAAAATATAATAATGAATGAGCTTAAAGTTGATTTAGAAAATTTACATATAAGCACAATATAAATTACTTGAATTAATAATTTTAATTTGATAGAATTTTGCTGTAAGGGGAGTGATGACAATGAAGAAATTTTTGATATGGACTATAGTTATAGTAATAATTGTAGCTATTTCAATTTTTTATCATAAGACTGGTGATGAGCAAAATGATGATATAAAAAATAATTTATCAGGAGAAATTAAGGAAGAATTGTTTAGTGGGGAAAGTGTTATATCTGGTGATGAAGTGGAAGATATAGTAAAAAGTGGAGAAATAGTTGATAATGATGATGAAATAAATGAAGATAATAAAGAAGATGGTGATGCACGGAACATTAGAAGTGATTTCAGGTTCTTATAGTTCACTTAGCAATAAAACGAATGCTTGGGGATTTGTAAGAAAGCCAGAAGGAACACAGCCTGAATTTTATTCTCCTTATACTAAAATATTAGATGATTATGAAGGTATATATTGTGGAAATAATGAGGATAAAGTTATTTATTTAACTTTTGATGAAGGATATGAAAATGGTTATACTTCATCAATTTTAGATACTTTAAAGGAAAAAGAAGTTACAGCAACTTTTTTTGTAACAATGCCATATGTAAAACAAAATCCAGATTTAATTAAAAGAATGATTGAAGAGGGACATATTGTAGGAAATCACACAGTAAATCACCCTTCTATGCCAGAGGTAACTGATGATGAAAAGTTAGCTAAAGAAGTTATGGATCTTCATAATTATGTGTTAGAAAATTTTGATTATGAAATGGAATTTTTAAGGCCACCAAAAGGAGAGTACAGCGAAAGAACTGTTAAGCTTTGTTTAGACTTAGGGTATAAAAATGTTCTTTGGAGTGGTGCTTATGATGATTGGGATACGACTAAACAAGACAGGCTAGATTATGCGAGAAAGATGATATTAAATAATTTGCATAATGGTGAAGTGATGTTACTTCATGCAGTTTCAAAAGATAATACTGCATTACTTGGTGAAGTAATTGATGAGATAAGAAATAGAGGGTATGAATTGGCATCTTTAGATGAATTTGAAAGGTAAGCAAAAATATAATAGGCAGAGGAGAATTTTCTTCTGCCTTTTTTGATTGCTATAATTTATAGCCATTTTAATAATTATATGCTCAGAGTGATTTTATTGTATAAGTATCGTTCGAGTTTCTCTATCGCAGAACCTGTGCGTAAAGCAAGGCTTGCAAATCCGATTTTGTGGCTCCACGGCTCCCACGCTAACGCTTGTCGCGTCGCCACAAAATAATTCCGTCTTTACTTCACCTTGCTTTACTAACAGTTTCTAGCTCATCGAAAAGAACTTTACTTATACAATAAAATCACTCTGAGTTGACAGTTACTATTTTATGGTTGTGAATTATAGCTATTTTAGATTTACATAATATTTTGTTAATATATTGAAATCCTTGTAAATAGTGATATAATAATCGTGTGTTAAATTAATATTAATAATATGTTAAAAATGTGTTAAATTTTTTTTACATATTGACACATGTTTTATATATCGAATATATTAGTAATACAAGGATTGCTAGATATTTTTAGCAATATAAATTTTAAAAGAAAGGAAGAAGATTAATGAAAAAGACACTAAAGTCATTTATTATTTTTAGCATTGTATTTGTACTCCTGTTTCCAAATATCACTGTAATTGCTGCTAGTGTTTCAGATGATTTAAGAGTTAC
>CAYNYD010000019.1:0-16766 GCA_964401375.1 uncultured Eubacteriales bacterium
ATATGCCAGAAGAAGAAAAAAGAAGACTTGGTACTTATGGAAGAGAAGTTGTGAGCGCAAATTATTCTATAGAAAAAATGGTATCTGATGCTGAAAAAATGTATAAAGAGGTTTTGAAATAAAACATTGTTTCAAAATATACTGGTGGCTTGCAAAAATAACTTTCAGTTTTGAAATATATTTTGTTGTAATGTAGGTAAAAAATAAAAAGTCTACTTTGTTTCTTTTTGGCAAAAACTGTTGACAAAAGTGAAAATTCATGGTAAAATTAGCTAGCGAACCACGTTAAGGGTTCTTTTTTTAAGGACAAAGAACTGGGAATATGCAAGAAAACCTACGGAGGTGTATAAAATGAGAGATAAAATTACTTTAGCATGTACGGAATGTAAGCAAAGAAATTATGATACAAAGAAAAACAAGAAAAATGATCCAGATAGGATTGAATTAAAAAAGTTTTGTAGATTTTGCAGAAAGCATACAGTACATAAGGAGACTAAATAGTATAAATAGTAAAGGTGTGATATTTAGATGCAAGAAGATAAGAATGTTAATAAAAAAGGCTTCTTGAAAGGAATGAGAGCTGAGCTTAAAAAAGTTATCTGGCCTACTTTTAATCAAACAATGAAAAGTACATTTGTTACTATTGTGTTTGTTTTGATAATATCTACTATTCTTATAGTGCTAAACCTTGTTTTTGGAGAGTTAAATAGATTATGGATTGACTCTATAACAAGGCAAGATACAATCATAAGAGATAATAAGACGGATATTATGAGTGGAGATAATCTTTTAAGTGGTGATTCAAATGTCGATGTTTCTGGAGATATATCTGAAGAAATAATTTCAGGAGATATTATTTCAGGAGAATAATTAAATAAAAAGGAGGAATAAGATGCCTCAAGATAATACAAATACTACAGATGTTGCTAGATGGTATGTTGTACATACATATTCTGGCTATGAGAATAAAGTAAAAGATACTTTGGAAAAGGCTGTTGATAACAGAGGAATGCAACATCTTGTACAAGAAGTTGTTGTTCCAATGGAAGAACAAATAGAAATAAAAGATGAAAAAAGAAAAACAACATTAAAGAAAGTTTTTCCAGGATATGTGCTTATAAAAATGATTCTTACAGAAGAATCTTGGTATATTGTAAGAAATGTAAGAGGTGTTACAGGCTTCGTTGGGGCAGGCGGTAAACCAGTTCCACTTACTGATGAAGAAATACGTAATATGGGATTTGAAAAATTGCCTGTTAATGTTGATTATGAAGTTGGAGATACTGTAAAAATTGTTTCTGGACCTTTAGAAAATTTTATTGGAGTAGTTGAAGAAATTAATACTGAAAAAGAGAAAGTAAGAGTTTTAGTATCTATGTTTGGCAGAGAAACTCCAGTAGAATTGGAATTTTCACAAATTCAAAAAATGTAATTCGTATATTTATAAACACTATATGTATATGTGAAAATGTTTGTATTTAAAGGAAATAAGTATTTGTGAGTAATTACTGCTTACTGGCATAAAAAAGAATAATTGTTTTTTAAAAAATTAAATAAATTGATTGATGAGTAAAATAGGAGGTGTATTAAATGGCAGAAAAGAAAGTTACTAATGTTATTAAATTGCAGATACCAGCTGGAAAAGCAACTCCAGCACCACCAGTAGGACCAGCATTGGGTTCATCAGGTGTTAATATTATGCAATTTGTAAAAGAATTCAATGATAAAACAGCTAATCAATCTGGAATGACAATCCCAGTTGTCATTACGGTATATCAAGATAAGTCTTTTACATTTGTAACAAAAGTACCACCAGTTGCAGATTTATTAATGAAAGCCGCTAAAATTGAAAAAGGTTCAGCAAAACCTAATAAAGATAAAGTAGCAAAAATTGATATGGCAACAGTTGAGGAAATTGCAAAACAAAAAATGCAAGATCTTAATGCAGGAAGTTTAGAAGCTGCAATGAGTATGGTTAAAGGTACAGCCCGTTCAATGGGTATAACAGTTAATGAATAATAAATTTTAAATGTGGGAGAAACTAATAGTTTCGTTATTACCAAAGGAGGTTAAAATGAAAAGAGGAAAAAGATATCAAGAAAGCTTAAAGCTTATTGAAAAAGGTGTATTTTATGATGCAAAACAAGCATTTGAATTACTTGAAAAAATGCCAAAATCTAAATTTGATGAAACTGTTGAGGCTCATTTTAAATTAGGTGTTGATTCAAAACATGCAGATCAACAAGTTAGAGGTGTTATAGTTTTACCTCATGGAACAGGTAAGACTCAAAGAGTCTTAGTATTTGCTAAAGGAGATAAAGCTAAAGAAGCTGAAAATGCTGGAGCAGATTTCGTTGGAGCAGAAGAATTAGTTCCAAGAATAGAAAAAGAAAACTGGTTTGACTATGATGTTATCGTTGCAACACCAGATATGATGGGCATTATTGGTAGATTAGGTAAAGTGTTGGGACCTAAAGGATTAATGCCAAACCCAAAATCTGGAACAGTTACAATGGATGTAGCTAAAGCAGTTGCAGATATTAAATCAGGTAAAATTGAGTATAGATTAGACAAAAATAATATTATTCACTGCCCAATTGGAAAAATATCTTTTGGTGCTGATAAATTAAATGATAATTATGAGGCTCTTTTAGGTGCTATAATTAAAGCTAAACCAGCTGCTGCAAAAGGACAATATATTAGAAGTATTTCAGTTTCTAGTACAATGAGCCCAAGTGTTGCGGTTAAAATAAATTAATGATTGAGTTTGTAATACATTAAGAACTTTGCTAATATTAGTTAAATAGATAATAACCTGAGACAGTAGGTCACAATAAAAGTGTAAAAGTTCCTACCGAGGTAAAATGATGTGTTCGGTTTAAAACTTGACATATTCTACCTTGGTAGATGTGTCAAGTTTTTTGTACAAATATATATGGATAATTAAATTATAAATTATCTACAAACAATGTAAAATGTAAATGTAAAATGTATAGGTAATTTACCAATTATCTACAAAATTGTTTTAGACGTGAGGTTACACTCACGAATAATATAGTCGGATTTACCGATAAAAAATTATAGGGAGGTGTAATATGCCAAACGCAAAAGTATTAGCTAAAAAACAAAAAGATGTTGAAGTACTTAAAGAAAAATTTGCTAATGCAAAATTAGTAATTTTAGTTGACTACAGAGGAATTAGTGTTGAAGATGTTACTAGAATTAGAGCTGAACTTAGAAAAGACCAAAATACGGAATATTTGGTAGCAAAAAACTCTACACTAAGATTTGCAGTTAAAGGAACAAAGTATGAAGGGATATCTGAAAAATTAGAAGGACCAACAGCTATAGTGTTTAGTGATGAAGACTATGTTGGACCAGCAAAAATCATATATGATTTTGCCAAAGATAATGATTTTTACAAAATCAAAGGTGGAATCATGGATGGAGAAATAATTGATGCAGAAGAAATTATTAAACTTGCAAAATTACCATCAAAAGAAATGCTACTTACTCAAGTTGCTACAGCATTGCTTGCTAACATTAGAAATGTTGCAGTTGTACTTGATCAATTAAGAATCAAAAAAGAAGAAGCAAATGCGTAAGAGCATTTAAAATGTGAGCAATCATGGCTCTTAAAACATGAAAATTAATTTAAAAGGAGAAATTAAAATGGGAAAAATTGAAAATATTATAGCCGAAATCGAAAAACTTACAGTTTTAGAATTGGCTGATTTAGTAAAAGCTATTGAAGAAAAATTTGGAGTATCTGCAGCTGCAGCAGCAGTTGTAGCAGCAGCTCCAGGAGCAGGTGTAGCAGTAGAAGAGGAAAAGACAGAATTTAATGTTGTATTGAAAGAAGCTGGTGCAAACAAAATCGCTGTTATCAAAGTAGTTAGAGAAGCTACAGGTTTAGGATTAAAAGAAGCTAAAGATTTAGTTGATGGAGCTCCTAAGACAATTAAAGAAAATGTACCTAAAGAGGAAGCTGAAAAATTAAAAGCATCTTTAACAGAAGTCGGAGCTACCGTAGAACTTGCATAATTAAGAAATAGAAATAGAAATAGAAAGAGAAAGTAAATTGAAATAAATACGAAAGTTTTACTTCAATATAATTGGACTTTCTCTTTTTTTTTATAAAAATTTTGAGAATGGTAAGTTAGTTGAAGGGGTGGGACTTTTATGGAAAAAGATAAAGCATTTATAAAAAGTAGAAATTTTTTTATATTTACGTCAATAATTGCATTAGTTTTAGTAGTATTTGCATTATTTGCCTTGGTCTATGCAAGTGTTGAGATTTCAGATCCTACTAATCCATTTTTTGCCGATAATCCATTTATAGTTATTTTTTATCCTTTAGGCATATTTGCATCATGGGCACTTTTAGTTTTAGCATTCTGGTTATTGTGTATCATAGTATTATGTACTATATTAACAATTATAGAATTAATTGTACAGAACAAAAAAGCTTCAACAATTTTAAATTGGATTAATATAGTTATTCTAGGAATACCATATATTATAACATCATTTTTATTAGTTGCTACTAATTCAATAATATATATAATAATAGGGATTATTATTCTGAGCATATGGATACTGGATATAATTGCAACTGTAAAATATAGAAAAGCGTTTAAACAACTACAAACTAATGATAATAATATTTAATATAATTTTTATTAATTAGTAAATAAAAACAAAAAAGCAGAAGAAACTTAAAATTCTTCTGCTTTTTTGTCAAAATTTTACTCCACAAAATTCTTCCAATTTCATTGACTTACGATTTACAAAACGATAAAATTATTTTAAAGTTTTATAGAACTTTTTGCAAAAGAGGAGGAATTGAATTTGGATATTTTTAATGTACCAATAGGAGAATATGACAAGGCCTTGCGTCCAGCCGAAAGTATTACTGTATATGAAGGTTCACGCTTTATTAGGTTCTTTAAAGATAAATTTGCTGCAATAAAATATGGCACAAAATCAAACCCAAGAATAAAGGGAAATTGTATTAGTTATATGGATCAAATGGGCTGTTTAGTTACTGAAGAAGTTACAGCGAGAGAACTAGAAACTACTGATATTTTGGAAACGATTGTAAAAAAGATAAGTGTCCCAACAAAATGGGAAGTTATTGCATCTGTTGAAGTAACTATAAAGAGAAAAAATTCTAAAGGAGAGTTATTAGAGCACACAAGAATGTATTATCCAAGTGAAGAAGATTATAATAATAAAGAAAAAGATCCCAAGATGGAAGAAATTATATTTTTTGATGGAAATAAGTCATATTTAAGAAAGACAATAGAAAGATTTTTAACAGAGGAAGAAATGAAAAAAAGGATTGAAATGGGTGGAATTTCACTAAATCCATTTGCACCTGATAAAGTAAAAAAAGAAATGTTTGAAACAAAAACAATTTATACAGTTGATAAGCAAAAAGTAGATAACAAACTTCCAGAAAATCTTAAAGCATTTGGGAGTCATATACAAACAAAAGAAAGGGAAATTAGATATATAAAAGATGAAAGTGTTAAACCTGAATATTCAGAAATGAAAGAATATTTTGGACCAACAGAAATTGAACGTGATGTAATATTATTTAAGAATGAAGAACCAAAAGCCAGAATAGAGCAAAATGATGAGATAATTTTCAAGTCTTCTAGGACTCATAAAATAGAATCTAAAATAGTAAATTATCCTGATGAGTCTGGAAACTATGGTGGTGATGGAAGAGGAACATATGCTTCTTATGATAATAAAATATTATATGCTACAGGCTCGCAGGCAATAAGAATAAAAAAATCAAAAGATGGAAATTTAGGTTATGAGGTAGGTTGTTTGACTTCACAAAATCCGGATGCTTTAGTTGAGATTAAAGGCTCTGAAATAAATGTTGATGTTAAGTCAAATAATGTAAATCCTGATGAATTTGCGAGTAAGATTTTAAAAACATTTAGGACTGATTGGAATGTAAAACCAAATTCTAAAGCAACATATACTTCAAAAAATTCAAAAAAGCCAAAAAAAATAGACTGTTCTGATATTGAAACAAAAAAAGTCCAAAATAGTACAAAAAAATAACTTGGTGTTATATTTATATTTTTAAAGAATTGCTACGTTAGATTGTTTTTTCAATAAAATCAATCTAACGTAGCAGTTTTTTAAAGTTTTGAATTTAATACTTTAGTGATATCATTTTTCCACTTGCAAATAAGAGCACAAAATGATACAATTTTGTGCAGGTAAGGAGTGATTTGAATTGGAACAATTGACACCTATGATGCAACAATACATGGAGGTAAAAAACGAATACAAAGACTGTATTTTATTTTATAGATTAGGCGATTTTTATGAAATGTTTTTTGATGATGCAATTATTGCATCAAGAGAATTAGAAATTACTTTAACTGGAAAAGATTGTGGATTGAAAGAGAGAGCTCCAATGTGTGGTGTCCCTTATCATAGCGTGCAAGGATATATTGCAAAATTGATTGCAAAGGGGTATAAAGTTGCAATAGGTGAACAGCTAGAAGATCCTGCTACAGCAAAAGGAATTGTAAAAAGGGATGTAATTAGAGTTATAACTCCTCGGAACAGTTATTGAATCAAATATTTTAGATGATAAAAAAAATAATTATTTAGCAAGTATTTATAAAAAAGGACCAAATTTTGGATTAGCATATTCAGATGTTTCTACTGGAGAATTTTATACAACAGAATTTTCTGAGAATAATAATTTTCCTAAAGTATTAAATGAGCTTGTAAGATTTGAGCCTGCTGAAATAGTTGTAAATAGTGAATTGTATGGAGATAAAAATGCTATTGATTTGATTAATCAAAAATTTAAAACGTATATAACCGAAAGAGACGAACTAGAGGATATAAAAAATTTAGAAGGTATGGCAAAACTTGCTAAAATACCTTATGCAGAAAATGCCACTAAATTACTTTTTGGTTATATAAAAGATACTCAGAAAATTGATTTAAAGCATATAAACAAAATCAATACTTATGATCCAGCTAATTTCATGGTTTTGGATAATATTGCAAAAAAAAATCTTGAACTTACAGAAACAATAAGGGATAAAAATAAAAAGGGAAGTCTACTTTGGGTATTAGACAAAACTTCAACTTCTATGGGGGGAAGAAATTTAAGGCGATGGATTGAAAAACCTCTTATGAATGTTGATGAAATAAATAATAGATTAAATGCTGTAAAAGAATTGAAAGAAAATGTTATTTTACGTTCTGATTTAATAGAAAATTTGAAAAAAGTTTATGATATAGAACGACTTGCTGGAAAAATTGCTTATGGTAATGTAAACGCAAGAGATATGATATCTTTAAAAACTTCATTAAAGCAATTACCAATTTTAAAAAATTTACTTGCAAATAGAACTTCAAGTTTATTAAATGATTTATATAATAACTTAGATGTGCTGCAAGATGTTGCAGATTTAATAGAAGCTTCAATTATAGATGATCCACCAATATCAATAAAAGAAGGAGGTATAATTAAAGCTACTTATAACGAAGAAGTAAATAGATTAAGAACAGCCTCAACCGAAGGAAAGAATTGGATTGTTGAACTTGAAACAAAAGAAAGAGAATTAACAGGAATTAAAAATTTAAAAATATCTTATAATAAAGTTTTTGGATATTATATAGAGCTTTCAAAATCTTTTGTAAATCAAGCACCAGATAGGTATATAAGAAAGCAAACATTAACAAATGGTGAAAGATATATAACAGATGAATTAAAAGAGATTGAAACAACAATTCTTGGGGCTCAAGATAAAGTTGTAAATTTAGAGTATGATATATTTACTAAAGTTAGAGATAAAATATCTATGCAGATAGAAAGACTACAAAATAGTAGCTTAATTGTTGCAACAATAGACACACTTTGTTCATTTGCAGAAGTAGCAGATGTAAATTCTTATGTAATGCCTGAAGTAAATGATTCAAATGTTATTGAGATAAAAGATGGGAGGCATCCTGTTGTAGAAAAGCTTATCCCAGTTGGTGATTTTGTACCTAATGATACTTTTTTAAATACAGAAGAAGATAGAGTAAATATTATTACTGGACCTAATATGGCTGGTAAGTCTACATATATGAGACAAGTAGCACAAATTGTTTTAATGGCACAAATTGGAAGCTTTGTTCCAGCCAGCTATGCCAAAATTGGAACTGTAGATAGAATATTTACAAGGGTCGGAGCTTCAGATGATTTATCCACAGGTCAATCTACGTTTATGGTTGAAATGAATGAAGTCGCAAATATTGTTTTAAATGCTACGAAGAAAAGTTTACTTATACTTGATGAAATAGGTAGAGGCACTTCTACATTTGATGGTTTATCAATTGCATGGGCAGTTGTAGAATATATTTCTAAAACTGAAAAAATAGGTGCAAGGACTTTATTTGCAACTCATTATCATGAATTAACGGAGCTTGAAAACAAATTAGACGGAATAAAAAATTACTGTGTAGCAGTTAAAGAAAAAGGTGAAGATGTAATATTTTTAAGAAAAATCATACGTGGTGGGGCAGATGAAAGTTATGGAATATATGTTGCAAAACTTGCGGGCATTCCTAATGTTATAGTAAATAGAGCAAATGAAATTTTAAACAATTTAAAAGAAGGAAGTTATATTGCGAGTCAAGTTAAAGAAAATAAAAATGTAAAAAGTGCCTCTCAGGTGGATTTATTTAATTATAAACTAGGAGAAATATCAGCCGAATTGGAAAAAATAAATATTAATGAATTAACACCTGTTGATGCTCTTAATACTTTAGTAAAGATGAAAAGCAAACTATAAAAAAGGAAGTTAATATACTTAGGGGGAGGAATATATGGGTAGCATAGTTTTATTAGATGAACTAACAATTAATCAAATTGCAGCTGGAGAAGTTATAGAAAGACCTGCAAATGTTGTAAAAGAGTTAGTAGAAAATTCAATTGATGCTGGAGCAACGTCTATAAATGTTGAAATAGAAAATGGTGGTATTTCTTTAATTAGAGTTACTGATAATGGAAAAGGAATTGCTGAAGATGATGTTGAAATAGCTTTTGAAAGACATGCTACAAGTAAAATTCGCAGTAGTGCTGATTTATCTAAGGTTTCTACTATGGGGTTTAGAGGAGAGGCATTAGCAAGTATTGCAGCAATAGCAAAGATTGAACTTATTACAAAAACTAAAGACAGTAATATTGGCACAAAAATAGTTGTAGAGGGTGGAGATATTATTTCTAAAGAAGAATGTGGAGCTCCACAAGGAACTACAATCATTGTTAAAGAACTTTTTTATAATACTCCTGTAAGATATAAATTCTTGAAAAAAGATTACACAGAAAGTGGTTACATAGAAACGGCAATGGAAAGAATTGCTCTGATAAATCCTAATATAAGTTTTAAATTAATTAGCAATAAGAAGCAAGTTTTAAATACAAGTGGTAATGGCGATATGCAAACAGTTGTATTTAACGTTTATGGTAAAGATGTTTCACAAAATTTAGTTAATGTTGATTTTGATTTTGAGGGCATTCATGTAACAGGTGTTGCTGGAAAGCCTGAAATTGCAAGATCTAATAGAACTAATCAATTGTTTTATGTGAATAAAAGATTTATAAAAGACAAAATATTATCTGCTGCCACAGAAGAAGCATATAAAACGTTGATACCACAAGGTAAATTTGGATTTTGCATAATTAATTTGGAAATGAATCCAGAGTTAGTTGATGTGAATGTTCATCCAGCAAAACTGGAAGTAAGATTTGTAGATGAGGGTAAAGTATTTAAAGCTGTACATCATGCAATAAAAAATGCATTATTAGGAAATGACTTAGTGACAGAATCTTCAGTAGATAATAAGCCTATTGAAAGAGAAGACACTCCAGCTAATCCAAATGTATCTGTAAAAAAAGGTTTGTTTGAAATATTCAGAGGTGGAAAAGATACAAACAATAAAGATAAAAAAAATATATATACAAAACCTTCGAATAGTGAAAGTGAATCATATAAAGATTTAAAAAATAAAAATGTTAATATAGTAGAAGACGAAAATGTTGAAACAGAGAATGTTACAGAAACGAAAGAAACTTCTGATACATTAAATTCTAAAGTTTTATATGATGAAAATACAGAAAATAATAATTATGAAAAAATAAATGAAGCACCAAATTATGAATATAAAGTAAATGATGAAAATAATGAAACAAAATCAAAAAAGAGTATAGATGTTTTTTACGAACAAGATTTTATAGAAAAATCTAATATACCAGAATATAAAATTTTGGGAGTTGCTTTCAATACATATATTTTATTACAATTAGAAGACGATATTTACATTTTAGATCAACATGCAGCACACGAAAGAGTTCTATATGAAAAAGTAAAAAAGAATTTTTATCAAAATGGTGGTAAAGAATCTCAAATGCTTTTATTACCAGATGTCTTGGAATTATCTAAAAAAGATATGAAAATGGTGCGTGAGAATAAAAAACTTTTTGAACAATCTGGATTTGATATAGAAGAATTTGGCGATAACACTATTAAAATAAATGGTGTACCAACTATATGCTTTGAAATGGACACGAAGTCACTATTCTTAGATATTATAGACGGATTAGATATTACAAATAAGACTAATAAACAAGTGATAGAAGAAAAATTTATTTCAACTGTCGCTTGTAAAGCTGCAGTTAAAGCTAATATGTATTTAGATGAAAGAGAAATAAGAGGTCTTTTAGATGACTTATTACAACTAGAAAATCCATTTACTTGTCCACATGGTAGACCTACTGCAATTAGAATTACTAAAAATGAAATAGAAAAGAAATTTGGGAGAAGATAAGTAATGAAACCAAAAGTTATAGTTATTGTTGGACCGACTGCATCTGGTAAAACTGCTGTATCGATTGAACTTGCTAAGAAAATTAATGGAGAAATTATATCAGCTGATTCAATGCAAATATATAAATATATGAATATTGGAACAGCTAAACCTACAGCAGAGGAAATGCAAGGAATTAAACATTATTTGTTAGATGTAGCTATGCCAGATGAAACATTTAATGTTGCTAAATATAAGGAATTAGCGACAGATGCTATTGAAGAAATTTTATCTAAAGGTAAAGTACCAATTGTTGTGGGTGGGACAGGCCTTTATATTAATACATTAGTTAATGGAATTGAATTTTTTGAAATTGGTGAAGACAAAGAGTACAAAGATAGTTTGATGAAAAAATATGAAGAAGAAGGAGCTGAGGCTCTTCATGATGAACTCAAAAAAGTAGATCCAGTTTCAGCAGATAATATTGATGCAAGCAATGTAAGAAGGGTTATAAGAGCCCTTGAAATATACAGATTAACAGGAAAAACTAAAGCAGCCCTTGACAAGGAATCACAAAAAGGAGTTAAATATGATTACAGAATGTTTGGAATCAAAGTGGAACGAGAAGAACTATACTCAAGAATTGATCAAAGAGTAGACAAAATGATTGAAGAGGGTTTAATTGAAGAAGTAAAATATATTATAAATAATTTTGATATATCTAGAACTGCAATTCAAGGTTTAGGCTATAAGGAAGTTATAGAATACTTAAATGGAAATATTCTTTATGATGAAATGATTAATAAAATAAAATTGGAAACAAGACATTATGCAAAAAGACAATTAACTTGGTTTAGAAGAGACAATAGAATTACATGGCTTGAAAACAAAAATGCTGTAGAAGAAATTATTAAATTATATAAGGAGTAAATATGCCAAAGAAAAAGAACAATAATCTAATTTTCATATTACTTTCTATTTTAATAATTGCTATTATTTACTTTATCATAAACCTTACTCGATTAGTGCTAAAGCCGACAGAAACTACACTTGTCAGGAATGGTGAGTTAATAAAGTATGAAGAAGTGGTTGGCTATATTACAAGAGATGAAAGTATCGTTGATGCAAGTGAGTATAGTGGTATTATGCAATTAGAACTTGACGATATGACAAGAGTTAGTAAGGGGGGAGTAATTGCTACATTTGTATCTAAATCTCAAGAAGCATTGATGAAAAAAATTGAATATTTGGATGCTCAAATTCAGTCTGCAATGGAAAATGAAAAATTAACATATCCAAGTGACGTAAAAGTATTAGATGCTAATATTCAAATTCAGCTTTATGAAAATATAAAAAATAATACATTGATAAGTTCACTAAATGAAAACAAAGCAAAATTAAATGAAAATATAAAAAAGAAAGCACAAATAGTTGGTGAATTAAGTCCAGTTGGTTCAAAACTTAAAGAACTTATAACAGAAAGAACAAATTATGAAACACAAATAAATAATGCTAAAAAGGAATTGAAAGCTCCAAAAGCTGGACTTGTTTCATATAGAGTTGATGGATATGAAGACAAATTTACTAAGGAAAACATATCATCTTATACATCTGAAAATTTATCAAATTTAAAAATATCTACAAACAAAATCATACCTAGGGACGATTCCAAAATAAAAAT
Source organism: uncultured Eubacteriales bacterium (assembly GCA_964401375.1). GTDB lineage: Bacteria > Bacillota > Clostridia > TANB77 > UBA1234 > UBA1234. The sequence goes on from CAYNYD010000019.1 coordinate 12,524, forward strand.
AATTGATAATTTTGAATGTTATATTACAATGCTACTAAATTCAGAAGATGGAAGAAATGCAAACTTAAATGATAAATTATATTTGCGTTTTAAAAACACAGGAGATACACTAATTCCCGCAACGGTAGAATATATTTCTGAGGAAGAAAAAGGAAGATTGATAACAGTAAAAATTGAAACTAATATAGAAGAACTTACTAAATATAGAAAAATTAATTTAGATATAGTGTGGTGGAGTTATACAGGGTTTAAATTACATAAAAGCTTAATATCTAAAACAGATGTTAAAAATTCTCAGGGGAAAGTTATTGCAACATTAGATAGTGTAAAAATAAAAAAAGCAGGATATGAAGACATAGCATATGTTAAAATTGTTAAAGAATTTGGTGACTACGCTATAGTCGATAACTATACTAATCAAGAATATTTAGATATGGGGCTAACTGAGGACGATATTTCAGATTTTGTAACATTGAAATTATATAATGAGGTAATGGTAAATGAAAAATAAGTTTTTTTGTCGCAATATTACATCATTGTTACAGAATTATTAAATTAAAGTTACATTATCTATTTTTTATTGAAAAGGCTGGAAAATTTAGTTAAAATGGATTTATGCAAAAGATAAAAAGAATGTTTTAGGAGGGTATTATAATGGGAAGTAAGATTATGAACAAATTATGGAGTTTTTTAGGTGTAGAGACTGAGGATGATGGTTATGACGATGATGATGAAATAACTCCTGTGGAGCCAGTTGAAGATAAAAAATATTCTGTTCCAAATATAAATAAAAAAGGTAAAGTTGTTGAAATGCCAGGCGTACAACAAGTTAAAGTTATAATATCTCAACCTAGTACTTTTGAACAATCTGAAGAGATTTGTGAGCATTTAAAAGAAAAAAAATCAATTATTCTTAATTTGGAATATGTAAACAAAGATGTTGCAAGAAGAATTATAGATTTTGTTAGTGGTGCAGTTTATGCTTTAGATGGAAATATACAAAAAATTTCTAATGCGATTTTCTTAGTAGCTCCGTTTAACTATGAAATAACAAATGAGGTTATGAAAGAAGATATTAAAAATAAATTATCTGTATCATGGATAAAATAATATTGCTTAAGACAAAGGAGGTAGAAATATGTTAACTCCATTAGACATTGAAAATAAAACATTTAAAAAGCAGGTAATGAGTGGATATAATGTAACAGAAGTTCAAGCTTTCTTAAATGAGGTACTTGCTGATTATGAGAAACTTTATAAAGAAAATATAGAATATAGAGATAAAGTTGAGTTACTTAATCAAGGTATTCAACATTATAAATCAATTGAAGATACATTGCAAAATGCACTTGTTGTTGCACAAGGAACTGCTGAAAATGTAAAAAATACAGCAAAATTAGAAGCCGATAATATAATAAAAGAGGCTGAATTGAGTGCGCTTAAATCAGTTGATAATATTAATAAACAAGTAATTGAAAAGAAAATGGAATTAGATGAAGCAACTAAGCAATTTGAAGTATATAAGGCAAAGATGGAATCTTTATTAATATCTCAATTAGAACTATTAAAAGAAGTTAATAAATCAGATGATCAAGGGTAGATATACTCTTGATTTTTTTAATAAGAATTTGTGTAATGAGAGAGCAACGTTTATTCACGGTTAAAAACAAAGATTTTCAATTTTATTGTGTGAAAATTAGTTAAAATCTATTGACAGAGTAAATAATATAAATTAAACTCTTGATGTATTATATAATTATCTCTACATCTCACGAAAGTAATATTTATTTCAGATAAACTATAAGAAAGGCATAATCAATTGTAGAGGAACTTTAAATATATAGAATTGACATATAAAAATGTAACGAAAAAAGGAGAATGAAGATGAGTAAATCAACATTAACTGCTAAAGAAGCAAGAAAGAAAAAAGAGAATACAATTAAAATTGCAGTTGCAATAATAGTAATAATTCTTATTGCAGGTATTGCAATATGGGCTGTTTTACGTAATAATGGTAATGAAAATATAGTTAATACATCAGGAGACAAAATGAGTGGAGAAAATATAGATAACAATGAGAGTGGTGAAAAACAAGTGCCAGATAAAAATGAATATCAAAATGTTGAAAATAATCCAATAGTAACAATGGAAATGGAAGATGGAGGAGTAGTAAAAATAGTTTTATATCCAAAGATTGCTCCTCAAACTGTTGCAAACTTTATTTCATTAATTAATCAAGGATTTTATAATGGACTAATATTCCATAGAGTTATACCAGACTTCATGGCGCAAGGTGGAGATCCAAGTGGAGATGGAACAGGTGGTCCTGGGTATGGAATATATGGAGAATTTTCAGCAAATGGCTTTGAAAATAATTTATCACATAAAGTTGGTGTAATTTCAATGGCAAGAGCAGATGATTATAACTCAGGTGGTTCACAGTTTTTCATTGTAACAGGTGAAGATTCATATCAAAGTTTAGATGGAAATTATGCTGCTTTTGGTGAAGTCATAGAAGGAATGGAATATGTATATAATATTGTAAATTCTAAAGTAATTAGAACAGATTTTTCAAAAGATATTGAAGGCTTTGCGTATGGTTATTATGCACCAAGTTCGCAAGCAGAATATGATAAACTTTATGCTCAATTCTTAAAAGAGAATAGTGAGAAAGATAGACCAAAAGATCCTCCAGTTATAAAGAGTATGACAGTTGATACTTTTGGATATGAGTACAACGAACCAATAAAATATTAATAAAAAAATTTAATAATATTTTTGTAATAGTTCATTGCTTTAAAAATTTTAAAGTAGTGAACTATTACTTTTTTACGTTTTAAAAGCTAATATATTTTGAATTGTAGTGTCTATAATACGTTCTACAGCTTCAATGCTATTAAAAGCATTATGAGGGGTTAAAACAACGTTTTCATTATCAAGTAACTGTTTGCTCGAAACAATTAATTTAGCAGCTTTTTCTATAGGTGAATTGAATATATTTTCTTCGACCAATAATTCTTCACCTTCAATGACATCTAAACCTGCACCAGAAAGAATGCCATCTTTTAGTGCTTCTAATAATGCATCAGTTTCGACCAATGCTCCTCTTGCGGTGTTAATTAATAAGCTTCCTTGCTTAAATTTTTTTAATGAGTTTTTATTGATTATATGTTCAGTATGTTTGTTTAAAGGCAGATGTAACGTAACTATGTCTGATGTAGCAAGCAATTCATCTAAAGGAACGTATTTGAAATTTATAAGCTCTGCAAAGAAGTTATCTTGATTTATATCATATACTCTAACGTGCATTCCGAAACCTTTAGCAATTCTGGCAACGTGCAAACCAATTCTTCCACCACCGATTATACCAATAGTTTTATTTTCTAAATCAAAACCTTGCAGACCATCTGTTGAGAAACTTCCTTGAATAGAACGAATATATGATTTATGGATTTTTCTAGAAAGAGAAAGTATAAGAGCAAAAGTATGTTCAGCAACCGTATTTTCTCCGTATAAAGGAACATTTTTTACTTCGATATTTTTGCTTTTGCAGTCATCTAAATTTATATGATCCAAGCCAGTTGAACGTGTGCAAATAAGTTTTAGATTTGGAAGTTTATTTATAATATTTTTATCTATTTCTGAATGTACGAATATGCATATAATATCTACGTCTTTAAAATGATCTATATTTACTTCTTGAATTGGAGCATCAAAAAATAGAAGTTCATTGTTATGCAATGATGATTCAAACCTATCTTTTTCTAAATTTGATATTTCAAAAAAAGCAATTTTCATTGTAATCCTCCCATTAATATTATTTAACATTATAAGAAAAATATTCTAAAACTTATGAGAACCTAAAACATTAATTAATTTAAAACGTTGTTGCTTATTAATAATATATTTTCAAAAGGAATTTATAAGTCAAATAATTTTATTGTAAAATAAAGTTCTTTTCGATGAGTTAGAAGCTGTTAAAAAATTAAGGGTTGCAAATACGGAATTATTTTGTGGCGACGCGACACGTGCGATTAGCACGTACGGAGCCTTGGAGCCACAAAATCGGATTTACAAGCCTTAATTTTTTTAGTAGCTTCTGCGACAGAGAAACTCGAACGATATTTTACAATAAAATTATTTGAATGATAATTTAATTAAAAGAGTGTTATTAATAAGCAACAACGTTTTAAAATTGAGTTCATAAATTTAATGAGACAAAATGACACAAAAATTTTCAAAA
>CAYNYD010000020.1:0-16222 GCA_964401375.1 uncultured Eubacteriales bacterium
AAACTTTAGTGTCTTTTTTGTTGCAAATTTTAGTTGATTACTAAGATTTGCAATGTTATAATATTAATATATAAAAGTTGTACGAAGGAGGAACCATATGGAAATTAATGAGATAAAAAGTAGAGAAGAATTGGAAAGGGACAAAAGAGATTTAATGGAAAAAATAGAAGATGCAAAGAAAGAACAACCAGTAAATATGGCCTATTTAAATACTTTGCAAGATAAATATGAACAGCTTACTCAGGAACTTGAGAATTGGGAAGCTAAAAATTTTGATATTAATATTGATATGGAAGAATCAGAAAGACAGAAAAAGAAACAAAGTGAACAGGAACAGGAAAATTTAAATAATCAAGAAGAGAGAGAACAAGAAGGACAAAAAAATTTGGAAGAGCAAGAGCAGGAACAAGAAAATTTAAATAATCAGAAAGAGGAGAGAGAGCAAAAAAATTCGGAAGAGAATACAAAAGAAGAAACAAATGACTTAAAAGATCCAAAGAATGAAAAAGGGAATGAAGTAGAAGCTTTAGATGAGCAAGAGGGGCAGGAAAACTTAAATGAGCAAGAAGAAAAAGAACCAAATGAACAAGAAGAAAAAGATGAACATGGAAATATTAAATTGACTATAGCTGAATGGGAAAAAAAATCTGGTATTAGAGCATTGAGTTGGGGAGGATTAGAAAATAAAAAGTATTCAGAAGAAGAATTTAGATGTGAAGTTTTAGGACAATCTGATAGGGTTTATTTAATTCAAGATCCAAGTTCAGCGGAATCTTTTATGAAAGATAATGAAGCAGGCTGGAAAAGTGTAATGACTTCTAAATCTACCATAGATATGGCTATTAGAAGTAATAATTTCCCAATTGATGATATTAATGATGATTCGTATATTTTAATGCCAAATAATAAAAAGATTGAAGATAGAGATAATGATGGAGATATAGACAAAAATGATATTTATGGTAGACAGCCTAAAGATATTGGAGAATCTAATGATACTGTAGATGAGGTAAATGAGGATAGTATATTATACGGCATACCTGAAGAAAAAATTAATGGTAGACGTGCAATTATGGTAAAGGCCATTGTAGAAGAAGTTATAAAGGATAGAAGAAAATTTGTAGAGTCTATTATTGGAGAGGGTAGTTTAGAAGATATAAGTAAAACCGATTTAGATGATGTTTCGAACCAAATGAAATTTGATTTGGATAATCCTCCAGACATTCAAAAAACTCAAGAAATAGAACAAGACGATTTTGGAGAGATAAAACCACCTGTAGTTTAATTTATATTGATTTTAGGAGGAACACGTATGACAAAGGTTATGCAAAAAGCGTATACAGAAGTTGATGAGATTTTAAAGTATTTACCACAAGAATATGTTGAAAAAGTACCACAAAAATTTAGAAGATTATTTCATGATTTTAGGATAGAAAATTATGATCTTAAAATAGATCCCAATAAACCAATAAGTGAACAAAATGTAATTTATGAAACTCGTGTTATACTTGCTATTTTAAAATATCATTATTGGTGTAAATCTGATGAAGAGAAGAAAAAAATTGAAGAAATTCTTAGAGAAAATGATAAAAAAAATAAAGATACATATGATATTTCAATGTTAACAGCTAAGCAGGAACCCCCAATTTTTTCTAATACAGAAAAAATAGAAAATGTTCAGTCAAATTTGCCTGTTGTAGTACCAAAAAGATCTTGGTTTTCTAAGTTGATGGACAAGATAAAAAAAATATTTAAGAAATAGTTTGGAGTGATTAGAATGAAATCTTTTGTAAAATTTTTAGTAACATTAATTGTAGTTGCTGTAATTGGGTTTATAGTTTATTACTTAATTATTAATGGTAAAGTAGATGACGATACGCCTAATAATGACAATTTGTATGAGAACAGTGGAGAATCAGGTGAATTTAATAGTCGTGTTCCAGTAAATGATTTTTCTGGAGAAAATACAGAAAGTGGCGAACCTTTTTCAGGAGATTTTAATAATAAAGATTTTAATGAGCCACCTGTAACATTTGATCCTATACAAGAAATTTTGGATGAAGTAAATTTAATTGAAAGTGGTGAAATTATAGCTACGTATGAGGAAAATTTAGAACCAGAAATAGTTGGAGAATCAGCAAAAGATTTTATGGATTATTTTGACCAAACAACTCTTTCTGCAACAGTAAGTGTTAAAGCAGGGAAAATAGAATTAACTCCAGCAATTGACTTTTTGGCAAACCAAATTTTTTATTATGACGAAAAAGGAGATTTAATTTTATATGAAACCATTTCAAGTACAGTAGAAGGGATTATTAAATATTATTTTAAAGATGGTGTTAATATTGATATAGTTAGTGAATATGAAGATGGTGTAAGCTATACTATTGAGAATACTGCTGATATCTTAAACAGGGCTAAGATCTTATATGAAAGATTTACTAATAGATAATTTTTTTAAAACCTCTAATTTTTGTTTAGAGGTTTTTGTATTGCAATATTCGAAAATACTTGATATAATACAGTTTGTAGGAATTGAAAATAGAATTAGGAGGTAGAAATGATAAGATTAATAATTTTAGGAGCACCTGGAAGTGGAAAAGGATCACAATGTAAATGGATTAAAGAAGATTATAATGTACCACATATTTCTACGGGAGATATTTTAAGAAAAAATATTTCTGAAGAAACAGAACTTGGAATAAAGGCTAAAGGCTTTATAGATAGAGGAGAATTAGTCCCAGATGATTTAGTTATAGATTTATTAAAAAACAGGCTAGAAGAAGCTGATTGTGAAGAAAATGGATTTTTATTAGATGGTTTTCCTAGAACAATTGCTCAAGCAGAAGCCTTGGATGAGTATTTAAATGAAAAAGGAATAAGTATAGATAAAGTAATTAATTTATATGTTCCAGATGAAGAGATAATGGTTAGAACAACTAATAGAAGAACATGTGAAAATTCAGAATGTAAAGAAATATATCATTTGATTTATAATCCTCCAAAGGAAGAAGGAATTTGCGATAAATGTGGAAGTAAGTTATTTATTAGAGAAGATGATAATGAAGAGACTGTTTCTAATAGGCTTCGTGTGTACCATGAACAAACAGAGCCTCTTGTAAAATATTATACTGAAAAGGGTGTATTATCTACAGTTGAGGGACAAGAAAAATTTGAAGATACAGTAGTTTTAGTAAAAGAAGTTTTAAATAAAATAGTAGAAAAGAGATGATTTTTGATGATACCAATTAAATCTAAACAAGAGATTGAGAAAATGCGTGAGGCGTGTAGAATTGTTGCGTTAGCACATGAAGAAGTGGAAAAATCTCTTCGTGTTGGAATGACAACAAAAGAGATTGATGATATTGTAGAAAGAGTATTTAAGGAGAATGGTGCAAATCCTTCATGTAAAGGTTATCCAAAGGGTTCAAGTAATCCTTTCCCTGCTGCAAGTTGTATTTCAATTAATGATGAAGTTATTCATGGGATTCCAAGTGAAAGAAGAGTTAAAGATGGAGATCTTATTTGCATTGATTTAGTATGTGATAAGAATGGATTTCATGGAGATGCAACAAGATGCTATGTTGTTGGAACTGGAAGTGCCGTCGCTAATAAATTAGTTAAAGTTGCTGAGGAGAGTTTTTGGGCAGGATTTAAGAAGGTAAAACCTGGAAATAGGATTTCTGATATTTCTTATGCTATTCAAGATTGTGTAGAAAGAAATGGTTTTTCGGTTGTGAGAGATTTTCAAGGTCATGGAATTGGTGCAGAGATGCATGAAGATCCGGGTGTCCCAAATTATGGTAAATTTGGCAGAGGGCCAAGACTTTCTGCAGGTATGACTATTGCTATAGAACCCATGATTAATGAAGGAAATTATGGAGTGGATATTTTAGATGATGGTTGGACAGTTGTAACAGCAGATGGTATGCTATCAGCACATTATGAGAATACAGTTTTGGTTACAGAAACAGGTGCAGAGGTATTAACGAAACTTTAAGGAATATTATAATAATGTATATGATAAAAAAGTGTGAGTTTAAAAGACTTTAAACTTGCACTTTTTTAGTCTTAATATTTGTTTATAAATAATTTTGTGTTATAATATTACATGAATTTAGAAAAAGGTGATAGTTATGGAAATAGAATCTGATGGTAATATGGTTCAATATGAAAATGCATTAACTATAAAAAGTAAAATTCATGAGACAAAAACTAGAATAGAAAACAAAATGAAGCGTATTATGAATGACTTTAAGAGAACGGATATATCATATGAATCACCAGCTGAAAGAATAAAGAATATAGCTAAATCATGGAATTTTGCTGATAATTTGGCTTCTACTAGTGCAGTTCAACAAGTAAACACTATAATGAATAAAGCAATGAATGTTGTTGATATGAGTGAAGAACAGCTTAATAAAGTAGAAGAAAATGAATTTAAAAGAGAATTGGCAATGAGAGTTATGAAAATTAGGGCTAAGCAAGAAATGGCTATACTTACTGAAGAACAGGAAAAAATTGATAAAGAAAAAATTGGTTTATGGGGCAAAGTAACAGGAAAACAAAAGGAAAAAGATGAAAAGATGTCAGAGTTGGGTGAAAAACGTGAAAGATTAAATGCATTCTGGGAAAAATTAAATAGTTTTGGTTTATCTCATGAACAGAAATATAGTGTACATGAAATATTAGCTGAAATGTCGGTGGCTAATTCAATAGGTGTTTCTGTACAAGAGAAAGATGAATTAGTAAAAATTAAAAAAGCACTTTTGGAAGTATTTAAAGTGAAAGAACAAAAGATTACTTCCATGATTGATGAAAAAAGTAGAAGTATGGGTAGGGAAGATAGAAGTGATATTTTTATAAAGAATAATGAGGGTAAAATTTTGGACCATCCAATTGGGTATAGGTTAAATATAGAAAAATTATTGGGTGATGTATCAAATAGTATGGATAAAGTAAAAGCTATGGAACTCAAAGATAGAGAAAGAGGAATAAAAAGAGATACTGAGGGAAAAAGATAAATTGTTATTATAAAATCAAAAATTTTATGTCTAGTAGTTGACTTTTATGTGAAAACTCTGTATAATGATTAGGTTGGAAAATGGCTTATTGTCAGTTTAAGGAAGGGAAATAAGCCATAAAATGTATTGTGGAGGTAAATATGTCTAAGGAAGATATTATTGAAGTAGACGGAACAGTCATTGAAGCATTACCTAACGCTGAATTTATTGTTGAACTTGAAAATGGACATAAATTACATGCTCATATTTCAGGAAAATTAAGAATGAATTTTATTAGAATATTGCCAGGCGATAAGGTAAAACTTGAATTGTCACCTTATGATTTAAATAGAGGACGTATCGTTTGGAGAGCTAAATAAGCGCGGCTACCTCGAAAGAGGATTATATATAATTTTTAGTGAATTTTTAAGGAGGGGAAGAAAGTGAAAGTAAGACCATCAGCTAAGAAGATTTGCGAAAAATGCAAAGTTATCAAAAGAAAAGGTGTAGTAAGAGTTATATGTGAAAATCCAAAGCATAAACAACGTCAAGGTTAATTCACTATTATTACAATTAATTGAAACAGTAAAAATTTTTTACTAAAATATTGATATGAATATCTAGAAAGTGCGGCTGTCCGGTAGAACGGATTCTTTATAGGTATTTACATATAGCGATTATTTACGTCACTAAATAATTGCAAAAATAATGATGAAAATTTTTGGAGGTGTATTTTTTAAATGGCTCGTATAGCAGGAGTTGACATACCTAGAGAAAAAAGAGTTGAAATAGGCTTAACTTATGTCTATGGTATTGGAAGAACAAGTTCAAACAAAATATTGGCAAAGGCTGGAGTTAATCCAGATACTAGAGTTAAAGATTTAACAGAAGATGAAGTTATCAAAATAAGAGAAATTATTGATAAAGAATATAAAGTAGAAGGCGACCTTAGAAGAGAAACAGCTTTAAACATTAAAAGATTAATGGAAATTGGTTGTTATAGAGGTCTAAGACATAGAAAGAACCTACCAGTTAGAGGACAAAGAACAAAAACTAATGCAAGAACAAGAAAAGGTCCAAGAAAATTAGTAGCTAATAAGAAGAAATAAAGGAGGGTGAAATATAGTGGCTAAGGTACAAACTAAAAAGGTAACAACTAGAAAAAGAAGAGAGCGTAAGAATATAGAAAAAGGTCAAGCTCATATTCACTCTAGTTTCAATAATACAATTGTTACAATTACAGATGTTCAAGGTAATGCAATTTCTTGGGCAAGCTCAGGTGGACTTGGATTCAAAGGTTCAAGAAAGAGTACACCATTTGCTTCTCAATCTGCTGCAGAAACAGCAGCTAAAGCAGCTATGGAACATGGCTTAAAAACAGTTGAAGTATTTGTTAAAGGACCAGGTGCTGGTAGAGAAGCTGCAATTCGTGCACTTCAAACAGCAGGTCTTGAAATAAGTATGATTAAAGATGTAACTCCTATTCCTCACAATGGTTGCAGACCACCTAAGAGAAGAAGAGTTTAATAATATTTGTGTGTGAGGTTTCATTATTTTATTGAAAACTCGCTAAAGCCGAAGAATGTGTAAGACGTTCTTCTTGGAGATTAATTATGAAAGGAATGAATAAATAAATGGCAAGATATATAGATGATTCATGCCGTGTTTGCCGTAGAGAAGGCGAAAAGTTGTTTCTTAAAGGTTCAAGATGTTATACTGATAAGTGCGCTATTACTAGAAGAGCATATGGACCTGGACAACATGGTCAAAGAAGAAAGAAACAATCTGAATATGGTATGCAATTAAGAGAAAAACAAAAGGCTAAAGCATTTTATGGCGTTTTAGAATCACAATTTAGAAAATATTTCGAAGAAGCTGAAAGATCTAAGGAAATTACAGGTTTAAAATTACTCCAAATCCTTGAAAGCAGATTGGATAATGTAGTTTATAGACTTGGATTAGCAACATCTAGAGGTCAAGCAAGACAATTAGTTAGACATGGTCATTTCACAGTTAATGGTAAAAAGGTTAATATACCTTCATATTTAACTGAAGTTGGCGATGTAGTTGCAGTTAAAGAATCAAGCAAAAATGATGATTTCTTCAAAGCTATAGTTGAAGCTACTGAAAATGGTAGACCAGTTCCAACATGGCTTGAAGCAGATCTTCAAAATAGGAACGGAAAAATAGTAGCTCTTCCTTCAAGAGATGAAATCGACTTATCAGTTCAAGAGCATTTGATTGTTGAGTTGTATTCTAAATAGAAATAATTAATAAAGAAATAAAATTTATATTATTTAGGAGGTTAGAGAATGATAGAATTCGAAAAGCCAAGAATCGAGTGTTTAAAACTAGACAATGATAACATGTATGCTAAATTCGTATGTGAACCACTTGAAAGAGGTTATGGTATTACATTAGGAAATTCTTTGCGTAGAATATTATTATCATCATTGCCAGGTGCCGCAATAACGAGTATGAAAGTTGATGGTGTTCAACACGAATTTACAACTATTCCAGGAATAGTTGAAGATGTCGTAGAAATTATTTTAAATTTAAAGCAAGTTAGACTTAAGATTTATGATAATGAAGAGAAAGAGTTAAGAATTGATGTTGAAAAAGAAGGTGAAATAACAGCGGGCGATATTGTTGGAGATGCGAATGTTGAAGTGCTAAATCCAGATTTACATATTGCAACGTTAGCTCAAGGTGGAAAGCTTCATATGGAGCTCACTGCAAATAGAGGTAGAGGATATAATCCTTCTGTTAAAAATAAAAAGCCAAATCAACCTATTGGAGTTATTGCAATTGATTCTATTTATACTCCAGTTAAGAAAGTAAATTTCTATGTTGAGAATACAAGAGTTGGACAAATTACGGATTATGATAAATTAACGATTGAATTGTGGACAGACGGTAGCTTAACTCCTGATGATGCTTTAAGTTTAGCTGCAAAAGTTATGAATGAACATTTAGCTCTATTTATTGATTTATCGGAAGCTACGAAAAATACGGAAGTAATGATTGAAAAAGAAGAATCAAAGAAAGAAAAAGTTCTAGAAACAACAATTGAAGAATTGGATTTATCAGTAAGGTCATACAACTGCTTGAAGAGAGCAGGAATTGTTAATGTAGAAGACTTAACTAATAAGACAGAAGAAGAGATGATGAAAGTTAGAAACTTAGGAAGAAAGTCTCTTGAGGAAGTAACAAATAAATTACATTCTTTAGGTTTGGATTTTGCTCCTAGTGAAGATTAGAAATTATTTAGGAAGGGTGAAATTAAAGTGGCAGAAAATAGAAAGTTAGGAAGAACTGCTGATCATAGAATGGCAATGCTTAAGAACTTAACAACTAGTGTTATTTGGCATGGTCAAATAGAGACAACTGAAGCTAAAGCAAAGGAAGTTAAAAGCTTAGTTGATAGTATGATTTCTTTAGCAATCAAAGAAAAAGATAATTATGAAATAGTTGAAAAGAAAACAACTAAAGCTAAGTTAGACGAAAAAGGTAATAAAATTACTGAAAAGGCTACAAGCAAAAACGGAAAAGAGTTCTATAAGATTGTTAAAGAAGAAGTTACTGTATCAGTAAAAAAAGATAATCCATCTAGGCTTGCTGCAAGAAGAAAAATTATGACTGAATTAAATAAAGTTAAAGATGAAAATGGTAAAAGTGTTGACTTACCAAGTAAATTATTTGATGAAATAGCACCTAAATATGCAGATAGAAAAGGTGGTTATACAAGAATAATTAAACTTGGTCAAAGAAGAGGCGATGCTGCTGAAACAGTTATTTTACAGTTAGTTTAGTAATTGATAAAGATAAAGAAGGTAGTTAATTTTAGATTAGCTACTTTTTTTATCTTTATTGCTTGTTTAATTTTACATTATCTGGTATAATAAACATGATAATATTGCGTATGTTATCAGGATGTTGAACGAGGAGGTATTTTTTAAAATGCCAAATATAATAAAACAAGAGAGAAAAGAGCTAAATAAAAGGTTTTATGAACAACTTCATAAAGGAATGATAGTAAAAGGAAAAGTAAAAAACATACAACCTTATGGTGCATTTATTGAGCTACAAAAAGGTATAGTTGGTTTACTTCATATAGAAGATATCTCTGTTTCAAGAATAAAATCACCAGCAGATGTTTTGAAAATTGGAGAAACAGTTGTGGTTAAGATAAAAAACTATGATAAAGATACTGGTAGAATAACATTGAATTATAAAGATATGCTTGGAACATGGGAAGAAAATGTTAAAGACTTTAAAGAGAAGACGGTTGTAGAGGGGATAGTAAGAAATAAAGAAAAATTTGGAACTTTTATTGAGCTTAGGCCGAATCTAGTTGGTTTGGCAGAGAATAAAAAGCTAAATGTTTCTTATGGTGATAAAGTGAAAGTGTTTATTAAAAAAATATCACCTGAAACAAAAAAAATTAAACTAGTGATTCTAGATTAATTAAAGGAGGAAGTATTTATGGTAGAAGATAATGCTATTAAAGCACCAAAATCGCCATTTGCGATGAGGAATAATGAAATCAAGGTTTTTGATGGAAAAGATGGATATGCTTCAATCAATCAAGTTGTTTTTAAAATTGATAAGGGGTATATTAATGAATTACATTTTCAAATTTTGGAGATTATAAATGATTTTGAATTTATTACTTCAAGACAGATTTATCAAATGCTTTTGCAAAAGGGCATTGATATAAAATCTCAAGATAAATTAAATAAAAAATTAGAAGATATGATAAAGAGTAAAATTATTACAAGATATTATTTTTCTAGTGATGAAGGCAAAGGAATTTATAGAGTATATTGTTTAGATAAAGTTGGAAAATATCTTTTAAATACTCGTGATATAAAGACAGTTTGGCAACCAACTGATAATACGAAACCAGTTTATATGTTAAAGAGAAGATTAGCTGGAAATCAGACTATTATTGCATATATGCAAAAAGTTGGTGCTTTCAAAGGGTTTATTTTAAAACCAACACTTTTTGCTAAAAGGCAAAATATTAAATTTCAGGCAACAGGTGGGCAAGTTATTTTAGTAAAAAATGATATTAAAGTTGATATAATTTTTGAAGTCGTAAGAAGAAATGCTGGTTGGGAAGAAAAGTTTATGGAAAAAATAAAATTATATGAAGAATTTTATGCTAATTTTCAAGCTAAAGATTGTGGTTTTGATAAAAGACCACAGCTTATTATAATAGGTGAAGATGATGAACATATAGTTGAAATATTTAAAGCATATAAAAGAATTAATGCAGATATGAAAGGTATTGAAGTATACTATTCAACAGATTTAAGACAATTAGAACCTGAGATGGATAAAACTCTAATAACATTTAGACAAGACCCTGCAACAGGTAGGTACAAAATGGATATGTTACAACAATTTCCTTTGTTAGAAAGATGATTTTTAGAGGTGCATTTTAATGTGCCTCTTTATTTTAACATTTATATAAAACATCTAAAGAAAACTTGTGTAAAATATTAATTAAATGATAGAATTAAAATATAAATTAAAAGAAAGGAGTGTATGTTAAAAAACATACAAAATAATTTATGAAAATTTTATTAGCTGGTGGAGCTGGGTATATTGGCTCACATATAGCAGTTGAACTTTGCAAATTGGGATACGAAGTGGTAATAGGAGATAATTTTTCTAATAGTAAACCAGAAGTATTAGAAAAATTGAAAAAAATAGTAGGAAAAGAAATAGAATTCCATAAAATAGATTTTATCGATAAAAAAAGTACCTTTAACTTGTTTGAAAAATCAGATTTTGATGCTGTTATTCATTTAGCAGGCTTAAAAGCTGTTGGAGAATCATGTATTATGCCAATTGAATATTATAGAAATAATATTGATTCAACACTTAGTATTGTTGAGGCAATGAAAAAATTTGATGTAAGAAATTTAGTTTTTAGTTCATCGGCAACTGTTTATGGAACACCAAAAAAATTACCTTTAAAGGAAAATATGCCAACTTCTTGCACTAATCCATATGGTTGGACAAAATTTATGAATGAGCAAATTTTAACAGATATTTCTAAAGCAAATCCACAATTTTCAATTGTATTATTAAGATATTTTAATCCAATAGGTGCAGATGAGAGTGGATTAATTGGTGAAGATCCTAATGGAATACCTAACAACCTTATACCATATATAACTAGGGTTGCAAAAGGGGTATTGACAGAATTGAATGTATTTGGAAATGACTATCCAACTAAAGATGGTACAGGAGTTAGAGATTATATTCATGTTGTAGATTTAGCTAAAGGACATATAGCAGCTATTGAATATGCTGAAAGACATAGAGGAATTGATGTGTTTAATTTAGGAACTGGTATAGGATATTCTGTTTTAGATATCGTTAAAACTTTTTCAAAAGTGAATAATATAGAAATACCGTATAAAATAGTAGAAAGAAGAGAAGGAGATGTAGCAGAATGTTATGCTGATCCAGGAAAGGCAAAAGAGGTTCTTGGTTGGACTGCCACAAAATCTTTAGAAGATATGTGCAGAGATGCTTGGAACTTTGCTAAAAACAACTAAAAAGTATATTAACGAAAATTTACAGCCATAATAGTTGTAAATTTTTGTTTTTCAATATATAATTAGTAAAAAGTATACAAAGAAAGAAAAGGTAAAATATGGATAAGATACTAAAAGAAAGTTATATATATAAATTTTGTTTATGGATAAAAGAATGGTTTGAAAATATATTTAAAAATAGTTTTTTTGTGCAAGCATTCTTAAAAGATAAATATAAAAGTGAAAATATAGAATCTTCATTGATTGTTAGGTTTTTAGATTGGATTTTAAAGTGGATTAGAATTATAGCAAAAAAATTAAAATTTGATAAAATATTTGCAAATAGTATTTTTGCTAAACCGTTAATTTGGGTTACATTAACAATTGCTGTTGCACCAGTTATCCCAACAATGATGGTATTGGTATTAGCATTAGCCTCTATGCTTTCTTTACTATTAATGGCAAGTATTACACCAGATTTTAAGTTTAAACATTACAAAATAAATACTTGGATTTTTGCCTTTACAATAGTAATTGGTATTTCAGCATTCATTTCAATATCTATGACAGAAAGCATAAGAATAGCAATGCTTATGATAAGTTTTGTATTATTTTATTTTGTAATAATAAACACAGTTACATCAAAGAAACAGCTAAAAGTAATTTTATATGTTTTAACTGTAATCGCTACATTGACTGCTATTTATGGACTTTATCAGTATGCATTTGGAGATGTTTATTCACAAGCTTGGCTTGATGGTGAAATGTTTGAAGATATTAGAATGAGAGTTTATTCTACATTAGAGAATCCTAATGTTTATGGAGAATATTTATTATTAGTTATTCCATTAATAGCAGCTTTGCTTTGGACAGAAAAGGGATTTTTTAAAAAATTATTTTTATTGACTTGTTTGGGTATTACAGGATTGGCACTTGTATTAACTTTTTCTAGAGGTTGTTGGCTTGGAATAATTTTTGCAGCATTTATCTTTTTAGTAATGTTAGATAAAAGATTTATTATTTTAGGAATTATAGGAATTTTACTACTTCCATTTATACTTCCAGATACTATTATAAATAGATTTATGAGTATTGGTAATATGCAAGATTCTTCTACATCTTATAGAGTGTATATTTGGATGGGAACACTTGCAATGCTTAAGGATTATTGGCTTTCTGGTGTTGGAATGGGAATAACTAGTTTTAATACTATTTATCCATTATATTCATATAATAATATATCAGCACCTCACTCACATAATTTATATTTGCAAGTTATTGTAGAGTATGGATTCATCGGCTTTTTGACAATGGTTGGTGTAATGTACAATTATTTTAAAGAATTAATAATTAGTATAAATAAAAAGAAAAATATAATTTTAAGTGGATTTATGGCTGGAATGCTTGGCTTCTTACTACAAAGTATGACAGACCATACGTGGTATAATTATAGAGTATTTTTTATGTTTTGGATAGTGATTGGCTTGTCGATAGTTGCATCCAAAATTAATTTGAGGGAGAAAGAAAATGATCAAAATTATTAATGTAATAAGTGATACGAATATTGGTGGAGCAGGAAAATGCTTGATTAATTTCTGCAAAAATTTTGATAGAACAAAATTTGAAGTAGGAGTTATTTTACCTGAAGGAAGTAAACTAATTAAAGAGCTTGAAAAAACAGGAGTAAAAATAATTGAAATTGATGGCTTAAAGGATAAATCTTGGGATTTTAAATCTTTATTTAAGTTAATTAAAATTTTAAGAAAGGAAGAACCAGATATCGTTCATACACATTCTTCTGTTACAGCTAGAGTTGCAGCTAAATTTGTTAAAGATTGCAAAGTAGTATTTACACGTCATAGCGTTTCTCCAGTTAGTAATTTAGCTAAAAGTGTGCCAGGAAAATTTGTTTGTAAATTTATAAATGAAACGTTTTCTGATAGAATAATAGCAGTCGCAGATGCAGCCAAAAAAAATCTAACTGATATGGGTGTATCTGACGAAAAGATTGATGTTGTCTTAAATGGTGTAGATAAAATTGAAGAAACAAGTAATGAAGCTAGAGAAGAATTAAAGAAAAAGTTAGGAATAAAAAGTGATGAGTATGTTATTGGAATATTAGCTAGATTAGAGGAAGTTAAAGGACATGAGTATTTTTTAGATACAGCAAAGTTAATTTTAAATGAGAAAAAAATAAAAGCTAAATTTTTGATTATAGGAACAGGCACAGAAGAAGAAGAATTGAAAAAGAAAGCTAAAGAACTTGGAATAGAAAAAAATGTAATTTTTACAGGTTTCGTTGAAGATGTAAAAGATTATTTAAATATTTTTGATGTACAAGTAAATTGTTCTTATGGAACAGAAGCTACAAGTCTTGCTTTACTAGAGGGAATGAGCATTGGAATTCCTGCTGTTGTAACGGATTATGGTGGTAATTCAGGAGTTATAAAAAATGGTGAAAATGGATATCTAGTCCCTATAAAATCACCAAGAGATACAGCTGATGGTATAGTAAGGATACTTACTAATAAAGATCTTAATGAATATATGCATAGAAGATGTAAAGAAATTTATGAAGAGAAGTTTACAGTTGAAGTTTATACAAAAAATATAGAAAGGATTTATGAGGAAATGGAAGAAGAGCCAAAAATTAAAAGACTCAATATACTTGATGTTGTAATTATTTGTATTGTTATAGTGACTTGTATATTTGGCTATATGTATATAAATAAGTCAGAAAATGCAATAATTTCTTCAGCAAGCACAACAAAAGTAACATATCAAGTTAGAACAAATGAGTCTCTGGCAGAAACATATGACATGATTGAAGAAGGAACACCAATTTATGATAGTGTTAAAAATTTATTCATTGGAACTGTAGTAAAAAAAGAAGCGGTACCTTCTGAAAGGTATAATTATGATACTAAAACTGGTGAATATAGAAAAAACGAATTACCTACTGATTCATTAGTAGATATAATTTTAACAATAGAAGCCGATGCAGTATATACGGACCAAAATATTTCAATAGGTGACTATATAATTAAAGTTGGCCAAGAAGCATATGTTAAAGGAAAAGGATATGCAGGGATAGGGTATATAGTTGCAATAGGAAGGAATGAAGTAAAATGATTAAAGATGGTAAAATATTTGGAAAAATAAATATATTTGATTTTGCTATTTTGATTTTAATAGTTGCTCTTATTTTAGTTGGAACATTAAAATTTAGAACATTAGACGAAACTGTTGACTCTTCAAAACTTGGAAAAATAACTTATACAGTTCTTATCAATAATGTAAGAGACTATACAATAAATGCATTTGCATCTGGAGATGCTGTATATGATTCTGCAAGTGATGTTAATATTGGTGTTATAACAGATGTTAATGCTACTACTTCAAAATCATTTTCAGCAATTCAAGATGGCACGATTAAAGAAATAGAAAATCCTTATAAATATGATGTTACTTTAACTATTGAAACACCAGGAACAGTTACAGATGCTGGATATTTTGCAAATAAAAGTATAGAACTAAAAGTAGGTAGTGAAAAAAATATTGAGACTCTTTATGCTAAAACTCTTGGAAAGATAGGAAGTATAATATATAGTGAAGGAGATTAAGGATGAATATACTTTTAGTCACGATGGAAATGCAAGTTGGTGGAGCAGAAACTCATATATTTGAGCTTGCTAAAGAATTAAAAAATAAGAACAATAATGTTTATGTAATGTCTGCTGGTGGCAAATATGCGGATGCTTTAGAAAAACTTGAAATAGAACATATTTATGCACCATTGAAAAATAAAAAACCACAAAACATTATAAAATCATATAACATAATAAAAAATACAATTAAAGATAAACATATAGAAATAGTCCATGCACATGCAAGGATTCCAGCATTCATTGCTTCAAAAGTTTGCAAAAGATTAAATGTACCATTAGTGACTACTGTACATGGAATTTATAAAGTAACTCCACTATTAAAAATACTTACTAATTGGGGTGAAAAAACACTTGCAGTGAGTGAAGATATAAGAAATCAAGTTATAGATGTGTATAAAATTAAAGAAGATAATATTTCTGTGACAGTTAATGGAATTAATACAAGCATTTTTTGCAAAGGGAAAAATGAAAAAATAAGAAAAGAATTGAAACTTGATAATAATAAATTTCATATTGTTCATGTTAGTAGGTTGGATAACATGTCGTCAAATGTTGCAGAAATTTTGATGATTCTTGCTAGTGAGTTAGATAAAAAAATAAAAAGTGGAGTACAATTAATAATTGTTGGTTCAGGTAATAAATATGAAGAATTGCAAAAAGTAGCAGAAAACTATAATAATGTAATAATGACAGGACTAAGGACAGATGTAGCTGAAATATTGAAAGAGTCTGATTTATTTGTTGGTGTAAGCCGTGCTGCATTAGAAGCAATGTCTGCTGAACTCCCAGTAATTTTAGCTGGTAATATTCAATATGGGCAAGGATATATTGGAATATTTGATGAATCTAAACTTGATATAGCACTTAACACAAATTTTTGCTGTAGAGGTTGTGAGAATGTGGAGAAAGAGAAATTGCTTAATGATATAATAAAAATTTATAATATGCCAGAAGAAGAAAAAAGAAGACTTGGTACTTATGGAAGAGAAGTTGTGAG
>CAYNYD010000021.1:0-16014 GCA_964401375.1 uncultured Eubacteriales bacterium
AAGATATAACAGGTGGAACTTTAACATTAAGCAAATCGAGTTATGAATATAGTGGACAAAGAAATACACCAGACCCAACACTTAAAGTTGGAGAGGACACATTAATATTAGGGAAAGATTATAAAATAGAATATACAAACAATGTAAATGCAGGAACAGGAACGGCAACAGCAAAAGGAATAAATGGCTATACAGGAACAATAAGTAAAACTTTTACAATAAAATCAGTACCAATAGAAGTAGAATGGCTTGATGAGGAAGACCAGTATGTATATGATGGCACAGAACATAAGCCGACAGTGAAATCTCCAATGGACGGAGCAAATGGAGATAAGATAAATTTAAAAGTAGTAATAAAAGATGATAAACAAGCAATAGATGCAGGGACATATACAGCAGTGGCAGAAATAGAGAGCATAGAGCCAGGTCCAGTAAAAGAAAAACCAGGAGATATAACAGTAAATCATACTATAACAGACAAAAGTAATGGAACAGCAATAGCAGTGGATAGTAAAGTGCAAAAAGGTACAACGTTGTGTATACAAATAACAGCAAGTCAACCGAATGGAATGATAAAGAGTATATATTCAGATAAAGAAAGTAAAGCAGAAAATGCTACAACATATAGTTTAGAAATAACAGAAAATGGGACATATGGATTTGCAGTAGTGGGAAGTGAGAACACAAGTAAGTGGTATACAGTAACTGTAAATAATTATGTAGAAAATCAGGTACCAACAGATTTAGAATTAGGAGATTATGTATCATATACACCAGATAGTAATGGAGAAAGCATACAATGGAGAGTATGGGAAATAAAGAAAGAAACAGAAACTGTAGTAATAGCACCAACAGCATCATTAGGAAGATTATATTTAAGTGGAAGTAGTGGTTGGTTGAATGCAGAGACAAAAATAGAGAGTGAATGTGACAAATATATAAATACTAGTTTAGAAATAACAGCAGATAACATAAGAAGTATGAAAATAGAGGACATAGAGAAAGTAATGCCAGCAAGTGAAGTATCAAGTGCAAAAACAGAAAAAAACTATGGACAATTATATAGTTATACAAGTGGAACATTTTATGCAGAAGCAGCGACAAGTGGAACATTTGATAAATATAACAAAGCATTAACTAGTCCACAGACAGCTAGCCCAAGTAGTCCTGTAAAATTGAAACAAACAAGTTGGACTAATAATAAAAATCTAACGTGGAACAAGTTAGAAAATACGAAGAATAGAATGACGAGTGATACGTATGGGACTATATTGGGAAATACTTCGAGCTGGCTCGCCTCTCGCTGTATCGGTCACAATTTAAATTCAGGCGCTGCTGTATTCGATGTACACACTGTGAGCAGTGGCGACAAGTGGGGCCAAACCATGTGCACCTCGGATGGCAACACGTATAGCAACAGCATAGGGGTTCGCCCTCTAGTTTCTATAAGCTCTGCACTTTTCACTGGAGAGGGTCAAGGCACATCGAGTGCTCCATGGCAACTTTCAAAGTAACCAGACTCAAGAGAATGCAGATGAGTTTTTGATTTAATTAAAAAGTTCTAAAATTTTATTTTAGTTGAAATTTTAGAACTTTTTTTTATGAATTTTCCACATTTTTCACGTTTTTTAATTGTTATGCATACAAATATATTGAATATAAAATAAATAGAGGTGAAGAAAGTGAGCAATAGATACATAGTAGAGGGTGGAAATGTTTTAAAAGGAGAAATTAAGATTTCTGGTTCTAAAAATGCATCGCTTCCGGTTATAGCTGCTACATTATTAAATAGTGGAATTGTAGAACTAGAAAATTGTCCGAATATACATGATGTGAAAATAATGTTAGATATTTTACAAAAATTAGGTTGCAAAGTTACCTATAATAATAGTAAAATAATAATCGATACCACTACTTTAAATTCTTATGAAATTCCAAATGATTTAATGCATGAAATGCGTTCATCAGTTATAATAGTGGGCTCGTTGCTTCGGAAGAGTTGGCAAATGCAAATTTACATATCCAGGAGGATGCGAAATTGGTGCTAGACCGATAAATATGCACTTAGATGGGTTTGAACAACTTGGAGTTAATATTGTGGAAAACGGTGGCGTAATTGAATGCGAATGTGAAAAATTAGTTGGGACAGAAATCGTTTTAGACTTTCCATCTGTTGGTGCAACAGAGAATATTATGTTGGCAAGTGTTTTAGCTGAGGGAATTACTCATATTAAAAATGTGGCAAGAGAACCTGAAATTAAATGTTTACAAGATTTTTTAAACTCTATGGGTGCAGACATTGTTGGGGCAGGTAGCAATTCTATTACAATTAAAGGTGTGAAGACTTTACATGATTCATATTTTAAAATTATTCCAGATAGAATTGAAGCAGGTACTTATCTTTTAATTGCAATGGCAACTCGAGGCGAAATCTTAATTAGAGATGTTGAACCAGAGCATATTGAATCTTTAATACATAAAATGAAGAGAATGGGTTGCAAAGTGCTTAATAGTAGTAGTACAATTTATGCAAAGTCTCCTAAACTTTTAAAAGCTATTAATGTAAAGACTATGCCATATCCTGGTTTTCCGACAGATTTGCAATCACAATTTGTAACATTAATGACTGTGGCAAAAGGAACATCTATTATTGTGGAGAACATTTTTGAAAATAGATTTAAATATGTAAATGAACTTATTAGAATGGGTGCTAATATTACTTTAGAAGGAAAGGCTGCTATTGTTCAAGGAGTAGAAAAATTAAAACCTGCTGTTTTAGAATCAAAAGATTTACGTGGTGGTGCTTCTCTTATTGAAGCTGCATTAATGGCAGAGGGTGTTAGTGAAATAGTAGGTGTTAATTATATTGAAAGAGGATATGAAAATATAATAGAAAAACTTACTAGTATAGGAGCAAAAATTAAAATTGGATAAAATATTGGAGGTGTAAATTAATGGCTAGTAGTGACGTTAAGAAGTCTGGCAAAACAAAAGTTATATTTTTTATATTATTACTTCTTATTGCAGGGGTTGCTACTGGCTGTTTATTTGCACCTACATTTGATATAACAGAAGTTAGAACAGAAGATGGTATAAAGGTAGCTTCAGAGGAAGTTTTAAATGCTGCGAATATTAGTTTGGGAATTAATATTTTTAGAATTAATGATTTTAAGGTTATTAAAGAAATAGAGAACATTCCTTATGTTAAAAGTGCTAAAATTTATAGGTCTTTTCCTAGCACTATTATAATTAAATATGAAGAGAGAGAGCCTTATGCAATAGTAAAATATTTAGAATCTTTCGCAGTAGTTGATAAGTATTCTTATGTGCTTGAAATAAAAAAAGAAAATGATTTGTTGGACCTTCCTGTAATTTATGGTTTAGATTCTGAGGATTGCATTGTTGGAAAAAAATTAGAAGGAACAACAAATTTGAAATATGAGAATTGTGTTTATTTATTAGAAACGGCTATAAAAAAACAATTTGCACATAATATTTCAGAGATAAACTATGATGATTCTTCAAATGTTAAATTGTATATAAGAGATATAGATTTAGATGTTTTGTACGGAGAAATAGATATAAATGATATAGAAGATAAATTAACGTATTTATCTAGTGTGATAGAAAAGTTACATGAGATGGGAGATAAAAAAGGTACTATAAATATTAGTAGTGATAAATATAAAGAAAGTATGGTATTTACTCCAAGATAATGGAAAGGTGAGTTTTATGAAAGTGAACGGAAAAGATGTAATTATAGGTGTTATATGTTTTTTGATTGTTTTTATGGTTACAACACAAATTAGGACAATCAATAGAAGTGAATCAGATATTCTGAGACTGAAAACAGAAAATGAACTGAGAGATGAAGTTAATCAATGGAAAGAAATATATGATACTGCTGTAGTTAGAATTAATGAGTTAAATGCCAAGATAAATGAATATCAACAAAAGGCTTCACAAGAGGATGAAACAGCTAAGCTTATAAAAACTGAATTAGATGAAGCAAATTTTTTAGCTGGACGAGTTGATGTTAAGGGACCGGGTGTTGTTATAACTTTAGATGATACGAAGGCTTTAGAGAAAATTGCTATAGATGCTGGTTTTTATGACCCTAATGTATTTATTATTCATGACTCTGATTTGTTAATGATTGTAAATGAATTGCGTACAGCAAATGCAGAAGCTATTAGTATAAATGATCAGAGAATTACTGGAAATACAGAGATTAGGTGTACAGGCCCTCAGGTTCAAATAAATGGAATTAAAACTGTTGCTCCATTTAAAATATATGCAATAGGAGATCCTGAAATTTTAAGAGGTTCACTTAATTTAAGAGGAGGTATAATTGATACTTTAAAAGCTTCTAATATTGAAGTCACTATTGAAAAGCAAGATGAAATAGTTATTCCAGCTTACACGAAAACTGTAATGTATCAATATGCAGAGGAAGTAGTGAAAGGAGAAGTGGAATAAATGGTAATTGTAATAATTATTTCATGTGCATTAGGAATATTGTTTGGGTTCTTTATGCCTGTAATTCCATATGCGTATACTAAGTATATGGCGATTGCAATTATGGCTGCTATGGATAGTATTATAGGTGCAATAAGTGCATCATTTCAAAACAAATATGATATGAAAATTTTTGTATCAGGCTTTTTTACTAATATGTTTATTTCTATAGCTTTTACAATGCTTGGAGAAAGTCTAGATGTAGATATATCTCTTGCTACAATATTTGTATTTACTTTTAGAATATTTAATAATTTATCAATTATTAGAAGACAATTATTAAATAATTTTGAAAACAAAAAGATAAATAAAAAGAAATAGTATTTTTTATTTTTAAATTTTATAGTATAATAGATTAGTTGGCTGCGTAATGTGGTCAACTATTTATATGCAAAAAAATCAATACGTAATAAATACGTAATATTTTTGTAATATTTTTGTAATATTTATTGACTTTTGTAAAATTATATAATATTCTTAAATCACGAAATATTGTAGGGGGGATAAAGTTTGGCCATAGGAGATATTATCGTTGGTATTGACATAGGAACCTCTAAAGTTTGTTGTTGTTTAGGTCAGATTAATAAATTTAATCAAATAGAAATTTTAAATTCATCAAGTGTAGAATGTGATGGCTTAAAACGAGGAAAGATTGTTAGTACAGATGCTGTTTCAAGAGCAATTAGGTTTGCTATAAGTGATATAGAAGCAACACAAGACTTTATGATTAAATCTGCCTATGTCAATATTGTGGGAAGTTTTGTTTCTATTTTTAAAACAAAATATAGTGTAAAGCTTGAAGATAAATATGCAGGTGTTACTCAAAAAGATATAGATGAAATAATAAAAAATGTAGGGCAATTGGAGATACCAGATGGTAAACAAATAATTGATATTGTACCATCTAGATTTATTACGGAATCGAGGACTACAGAAGACCCAATTGGAATATTTACAAGTACTTTAGAGGCAGAATTAGATGTTATAATTGCTGATAAAGATGTTGTGAAAACAATAGGACTTGCAATGCAAAAAGCTGGACTTGCAATGGATGGTATAGTTGTTAATGGGTTTGCAATGAAAGATATTGTTTTAACTGACGATGAAAAAGAAAATGGAGTTTTATTATTAGACATTGGCGCAGGTAATGTTGATATATCAGTATTTAAAAATAATGGTATTATTTATACAGATTCTATTCCAGTTGGTGGAGATACTATTACAAGTGATATTTCTATAGGTCTTGAAATATCATACCAAGAAGCTGATAAATTAAAGAAGCAATACGGTTTGTCTAAAGCAGCATATATTGATAATGATTATAGCATAACGCTTACAACATATACAGGTGAAGAAAAAAATAAAACAATTAAATGTTCTGAACTTGTAGAAATAATTGAAGCTAGAGTTGAAGAAATATTTACATTAATTAGAAGTGGGCTTGAAGATAATAAAGTAGCTAATGTACCAGTGTCTTGTGTAATAGCAGGACAAGGTATGAATACTATAAATAAGGCTGAAAAAACTGCCGAAGAAATTTTAAAATATCCTGTAAGATTTGGAAATATGAAAACAGCAAATTTAATAAAGCCTGAAGTAGCTGGAGCTTATGGAATAGTAAAGTATGTTTCAAATATTAAACATTCAAAAAATATTGGCAGTAAGATACAAATGATAGAAGAACCAAATTTTCTTGACAATATTATGCAGACTTTTAAAGGGTTATTTGGCTCGAAGTCTAAAAAAATGGGTAGGAGGAATTAAAAGTGTACGAACAAGAAAACAATTATAATTCATATCAAAAATCAGATACAAATTTTGATGGAATGGCAAAAATTAAAGTTATTGGTGTTGGTGGAGCTGGAAACAATGCTGTAAATAGGATGATTGATGTTGGAGTTACTGGTGTTGAGTTTGTTGCCATAAATACTGATAGACAAGCACTGATGCTTTCAAAAGCTCCAACTAAAATTCAGATTGGAGAAAAGCTTACTAGAGGTTTAGGTGCTGGTGGAGATCCTGTTATTGGTGAAAAAGCTGCAGAAGAGACTAAGGAAGAAATATCCAATTCATTAAAAGGTGCTGATATGGTTTTTGTAACTAGTGGAATGGGTGGAGGAAGTGGAACCGGTGCTACACCAGTAGTTGCACAAATAGCCAAAGAGATGGGAATTTTAACTGTGGCTGTTGTAACTAAACCTTTTTCTTTTGAGGCTAAGAAAAGAATGCAAAATGCTGAAAGAGGTGTTGCTAGTTTAAAAGAAAAAGTTGATACACTTGTTGTTATACCTAATGATAGATTATTACAAGTAGTTGAAAGAAAGACAACATTTACAGAAGCATTTGCCTTATCAGATGAAGTTTTAAGGCAAGGTGTTCAAGGTATTTCAGATTTAATTTCAATTCCCGGTTTAATTAACTTAGACTTTGCTGATGTTAAAACAATTATGTACGATACTGGTATGGCACATATGGGTATTGGTAGAGCCTCTGGAGAAAATAGGGCTGAAGAAGCTGCTAAAGCTGCTATTAATAGTCCACTTCTTGAATCTACTGTTGATGGTGCGAGAGGAGTATTATTAAATATTACTGCTGGACCTGATTTAGGAATATTTGAAGTTAATACTGCTGCTGAATTAGTTCAAAAGAGTATTGATCCAGATGCTAACTTGATTTTTGGTGCTGTTATTGATGAGAAAATGGGAGACGAGATGTCTGTTACTGTTATTGCTACAGGATTTGATAAAGATAGAGTACCATTGTCTGCATTAGCTGTTGATAAAGTAATTGATAGAAGTTTATTTGAAAAAACACCAGTTGCTGATAATAGAATTAACCCTCAAAATGATATAGAGATTCCAACATTTTTAAGAAAGAATAAAAAAATTATAGATATAAATAATTTATAAGAATATATTAAAATAAAAGGTTGCAGTTCTCTGTGATCTTTTATTTTGTTACAATAAGTTCTATGTTACTTTGTAAATTTGTACGTTTTTTGTACAAAATATGACTTTTTTATAGCTAAAAAATTTTTTTATGATATAATTAGAGCCGTGGAGTTGTATTATAAGGAGATGATGAATTTGAGAGAACTGCTTGAACCGCTTGAACCATATTTAGGTAAAACAACCACAGATTTTTTAGCTAAAATTGTTCCACCAGCTATCATGCTTATGGTTTGTTTGATAATAATAAAGATGCTGATGAAGGTTGTTAGGAATGGAATTGAAAAATCAAAATTAGATAAAGGCTTACATAAATTTGTAGAAAAGACAGTTGTAGTAATTTTATATGCAATTATGATTTTAATTGTGGCAGATATGCTTGGCATTCCGACTAATTCACTTCTTTCTACTTTTAATGTTATTGGATTAGCTGCTTCACTTGCTGCACAAGATGTATTATCTAATATAGCAAGTGGTATTGTAGTTTTAGTAACACATCCTTTTAAAACAGGAGACTATGTGGATGTTTCAAATGTGAGTGGAACAGTAAAAGAAATAACTTTTACTCATACTGTTTTAACTACAATTGATAATAAGATTATTCGTGTGCCGAATAAAGATGTTGTGAATGCAACGATTACTGATTATTCAGAAAATAAATATAGAAGAGTTTGTATTTCATTTGGTGTTTCTTATGATACAGAAACTAAGTTAGTTACTTCTGTAATTGCAGGTGCAATAGATCAAACACCACATATTTTGAAAGATAGAGAAATTTTTAATAGGGTAACAGCTTATAAAGATAGCTGTATTGAACACACAATTAAAGTGTGGACTAAGAATGAACATTATTGGGATGTATATTATGATTTATTAGATAAAGTAAAAGAAGCATTTGATAATAATGGAATACAAATTCCATATAATCAATTAGATGTTCATGTTCATAATGTTACATAAGGTAAAAACGGGTCATTTTATGATGACTTGTTTTTTTTATTTGCCATAAATTTTGACATACTTTTTAAGATGCTTGTATTAGAATTAAGTCATGAAAATTTACATAGACTTACTTATTTTTCAAGATACATTTATTAACTTTTTGATACTTTTTTTATTAACTAAAATATTAAATATAAGAGTTAAAACATTAAGAATTATTATTGTATCTTTTTTAAGTAGTATATTTTCTGCACTTATATTAATTCTATATCCATTTCTTTTTGATAATTTATTTGTAAAAATTATTTTATCATTATTAATGGTTAAATTTACTTTGAACGTGAAGTTGAAAGAATTATTGATTCCTAAGACAATTTTAATGTGGTGCATCTCTTTTTTATTTGGTGGAATTGGATTAATAAGTAATGGTAATTTAATTGTTTTTTTCTTACTAATAATTTTAAGCTGTATATGTATTTTGAAATATAAAACTGAAAATAAACATAAATTACTTTTGGATTCAGCAATATGTTTTATAGAATTTGAATATGATAATAAAGTTTATAAATTTAAATCACTGATGGATACTGGAAATAATGTAAGTACATTTTTAGGAGAGGATGTTATTTTTGTAAGAGATAAGTTGTTTAAGTGTAAGGGAGGTGATAAAAATTCGAGAGTAGTGAGTTACCAAACAGTATCAGGAAAGCAAAAGAAGAAAGGCACTAAGATATATAATATCAAGATAAGTTATGGAGAAAAGAGAATATGTAACAATGCTGTTATTGTTAGTACTCCTAATATTTTAAATGATTATGATGCTATTGTAGGTTACCATTTAATAGAGGGAGGATGGGCTAATGGAAATAATGATTTTACTGAAACAAAAAGCCAAAAAATTATTTATTGATTTTTTAACAATATTAGGATTGAACAAAGAAAATTCAATGTATTATATTGGTGGGGCAGATACTCTGCCGGCACCGCTTTCTTTGGATGAAGAATCTGAACTGTTAGATAGGCTAGCAAATGGTGATGAAAGTGTTCGAAAAATTTTAGTGGAAAGAAATTTGAGATTGGTTGTGTATATTGCTAAAAAATTTGAGAATACAAGTTCAGGTTTAGAAGATTTAATTTCAATAGGAACAATAGGATTGATGAAAGCTATCAATACTTTTGATGTTGCAAAAAATATTAAACTTGCTACATACGCTTCTAGGTGTATTGAAAATGAAATATTGATGCATCTTAGAAAAACAAGTAAATTAAAAAGTGAAGTGTCTATAGATGAACCTTTAAATACTGATGGTGATGGAAATGAGTTGTTACTTTCAGATGTTTTGGGTGATGATGAAGATGGCGTTTTTAAAGATTTGGAGGATGAAATAGATAGACAATTAATTAAGGAATCTATTGAAAGGTTAAATAAAAGAGAAAGAAAAATTATGGAACTTCGTTTTGGCTTTACAACTGGTGTTGAGCAAACTCAAAAAGAAGTTGCAGATATGCTTCGGTATTTCACAGTCTTATATTTCAAGGCTTGAAAAAAAAATAATTATACGAATGAGAAAGGAGATGAAAGCGAAAATTTGATTTTGTATTTTAATGTTTACTTGTTTTAATTTAGCAAATCCAACTTTAATTTTAAGAGATGAGTTCTTTATGGAATTCATCTTTTATATTTTACAAGTTAATTGTATAATACGTGGAAATTTATAGAATTTTGCGATATAACAAGATGAAGTGTTTATAAAATTCTGTATATAAAACCTTTCTTTGGAAATAATGTAATTAAGCATTATATTTCTAAAGGAGGTCTTTAATTTGATTAAAAAAGTTGAAATATGTGGTGTAAATACCTCCAAATTACCTGTCCTAAGTCAAAAAGAAAAGGAAGAATTATTTTTAAAAATTAAAGCAGGAGATTTAGAAGCAAGGGAAAAATTTATAAATGGTAATTTGAAACTTGTTTTGAGTGTTGTTAGAAAATTTAATAACCGTGGTGAAAATGTAGATGATTTATTTCAAGTTGGGTGTATAGGGTTGATAAAAGCAATAGATAATTTTGATTTGTCTCAAAATGTATTATTTTCAACTTATGCAGTTCCAATGATTATAGGAGAAATAAGAAGGCATTTAAGAGATAATAATTCGATTAGGGTTAGCCGATCTCTTAGAGATATAGCATATAAAGCTTTACAAGCAAGAGAAAGTTTAACAGTAAAAAATAATCGTGAACCCACAGTTGATGAAGTTGCAAAAGAAGTGGGAATTTCTAAAGAGGAGATTGCAAATGCTTTAGATGCAATTCAAGATCCAGTTTCTCTTTATGAACCTATATATAATGATGGGGCAGATAGTTTATTTTTGATGGATCAAATAAGTGATGATAAAAATATAGATGAAAATTGGGTTGAAGATATAGCAATAAGTGAGGGATTAAAAAAGTTAAGTGATAGGGAACAATTAATTATTCGTAAAAGGTTTTTTGATGGAAAAACACAAATGGAAGTTGCTGATGAAATAGGAATTTCGCAAGCACAAGTTTCTAGACTAGAAAAATCAGCACTACTTCACTTGAGAAAGAGTATATAATTTTTCTTTGTTAGATTATTTGTATAGAAAATTAAGGCTTACATTCTATTTTGTTGAACAAGTGTTTGATGAAATAGAATGTTTTTTCAATTTGTATACCAAATTTTCACAAATTATTTTAGCAA
This sequence comes from uncultured Eubacteriales bacterium, assembly GCA_964401375.1. GTDB lineage: Bacteria > Bacillota > Clostridia > TANB77 > UBA1234 > UBA1234. Next base: position 11,129 of record CAYNYD010000021.1, read on the forward strand.
GCTCTATTGACAAGTGCTAGGGATAGTGATATTTTATATTTGTTCGTTAGCACTCTTATAGTTAAAGTGCTAAAAAGGAAGGTGATAGTAAATTGCTTTTGGATGAACGTAAAAAAAAGATATTAGAAGCAGTTATAGAGGAATATAATCTTACGGCAGAGCCTGTTGCTTCAAGTAGGATAGCTAAAGACTACAATTTAGGTCTTAGTTCTGCTACAATTAGGAATGAAATGGCAAGCTTAGAAGAGTTAGGGCTTTTGGATAAGCCACATACTTCCGCAGGCAGAATTCCGTCTAGCAAGGGTTATCGTTTATATGTTGATTCAATTATGAAAGCTAAGAACCTTACTATTAAAGAGAAAGATTTAATTGATAAACTTATAAATGATGATATTGATAAACTTGATATGCTTATGAAAGAAGCATCAAATATTTTAGCACGTCTTACAAAATATGCTTCAATTTCAATTGAACCAGAGCTTGATAATTGTGAAGTGGAAGAAATAAAATTAGTAAAAATTGGGCATGATAGATTAATGATTGTAATACTTGCTAATAATGGAGTCATTAAAGAAAGCATTATTAAGTGCGAGGAAGAAATACCTGAGCAAAATATTGAAATATTTAACAATTACCTGAACTATAAATTACAAGGTAGAAATTTTAGAGAAATATACGATAACATTGACAAATATGTAGGACAGGAGTTGGATAATATTAATGACATAATTGTTCCCCTTTTTGCAGAACTCAATAATTTATTAATAAATAAAAATGCAAAAGTTCATTTAGAAGGAGCAACAAATCTTTTAGAGTTTCCTGAACTTAAGAGAGCAGATACTTTAAAGAATTTTTTAAATATAATTAGAACACAAGATGCAATAAAAGAAATTGCAAGAAATGGCTATGATGGAAATATAAATGTGTATATAGGCAGTGAATGTGCTTTTGAAGATTTAAAAGATTTTACGATTATTACTTATAAACAATCAATAAATGATAAAGAAGTGGGAACAATTGGATTGATTGGACCGACTAGAATGGATTATAAAACTGTAATACCAATGATTAAATATATTGGTGACACTATACAGGAAAAAATAAAACAAGGAGGAGAAGAGAATGACAGAAAAAGAAAAAAACGTTGAGGATGTTGAAAATGTTGATAATATTGAAAGTGCTAATGAGCCTAAGGAGGAATTATCAGTTTCAGATTTAGTTAAAGAAACTGAAAGATTAAAGCAAGAAAATGAAAAATATTATGAACATTTACAGAGAACAGCTGCTGAATTTGATAATTATAAGAAAAGGATGCAAAAGGAAAAAGAAGCTACATATAATTTGGCTGTTGGCGATGTTGTAACAAATTATTTAGAGGTTTTAGACAATCTAGATAAAGCAGTGCTTGCTGAAACTACAGATATGAAGATGAAAGAAGGAATTGAACTGATTAGAAAACAAATGATAGATTTAATGACAAAACTAAATATAGAAAAGATTTTAACTGTTAAGGAAACCTTTAATCCAGAATATCATGAAGCTGTAATGCACGTGGAAGATGAAAAATATGGAGAAAAAGAGATAGTTGAAGAATTTAGACCTGGTTATAAAATGGGAAGAAGAGTTCTTCGTCATGCAATGGTTAAAGTTGCAAATTAGATTTTTATTTTGAATTACTATAAAAGAATAGTAAAAAATTTAAAGTGAGATTACTCACAAAAATTGAAAATGTTTTATAAAAAGAAAGGAATGGTTTTTATGTCAAAGATTATTGGTATTGATTTAGGTACAACAAATTCATGTGTAGCAGTTATGGAAGGAGGAGAACCTGTTGTTATTCCTAATGCAGAGGGAAATAGGACTACTCCATCTGTTGTTGGATTTACAAAGAATGGTGAGAGATTAGTAGGCCAAGTTGCTAAACGTCAAGCTGTTACTAACCACGAAAAAACAATATCTTCAATTAAAAGAGATATGGGTACAGATAGAAAAGTAAAAATTGATAATAATACTTATACACCTCAAGAAATTTCAGCAATGATTTTACAAAAATTAAAAACAGATGCAGAGAATTATTTAGGACAAAAAGTAACTCAAGCTGTTATAACAGTTCCTGCTTATTTTAGTGATGCTCAAAGGCAAGCAACTAAAGATGCTGGTAGAATTGCAGGACTTGAAGTTCTAAGAATAATTAATGAGCCAACTGCTGCTGCACTTGCTTATGGACTAGATAAAGGTGAAGATCAAAAAATTATGGTTTATGATCTTGGTGGTGGTACATTTGATGTATCTATACTTGATATTGGCGATGGTGTATTTGAAGTTTTAGCCACAAGTGGTAATAATAGACTTGGTGGAGATGACTTCGATGATAGAATTATTAAATATTTAGTTGAAACATTTAAGAAAGAACAAGGTGTTGATTTATCTACAGATAGTATGGCAATGCAAAGATTAAAGGAAGCTGCTGAAAAGGCTAAGATAGAGCTTTCTAGTGTTTCTCAATCAGATATAAATTTACCATATATTACAGCAGATAGTACAGGACCTAAACATTTAAATGTTACATTAACAAAAGCTAAATTTGAAGAATTAATTCATGATTTAGTTGATTCTACAGTTGGCCCAATGAATCAAGCTTTAAAAGATGCTAATTTGACAGCTGATAAAATTGATAAAGTTTTGCTTGTTGGTGGTTCTTCAAGGGTTCCACTTGTTCAAGAAACAGTTAAAAGATTAATAGGTAAAGAAGCTCATAAAGGAATTAACCCAGATGAATGTGTTGCTATAGGTGCAGCAATTCAGGGTGGTGTATTATCTGGAGATGTTAAAGATTTGGTACTTTTAGATGTAACTCCACTTTCACTTGGTATTGAAACTTATGGTGGTGTATTTACTAAATTAATTGAAAGAAATACTACAATTCCAACAAAGAAATCACAAATTTTCTCTACTGCTGCTGATGGTCAAACAAGTGTAGAAGTTCATGTACTTCAAGGTGAAAGAGAGATGGCTGCATATAATAAAACTTTAGGAAGATTCCAATTAACAGGAATCCCAGCAGCTCCAAGGGGTGTACCACAAATTGAAGTTACATTTGATATTGATGCTAATGGTATTGTTCATGTATCTGCAAAAGATATGGGTACAGGTAATGAACAGAAAATTGTTATTACAGCTAGTACAAATTTAACAGAATCTGAAATTGAGCAAGCTGTTAAAGAAGCTGAAGCTCATGCTGAGGAAGATAGAAAGAACAAGGAGAGTATTGAGATTAGAAATAATGCTGATTCTCTTGTTTATAATACTGAAAAGACATTAAAAGATTTAGGAGATAAAGTAAGTAATGAAGAAAAAGCTAAAGTTCAAGTAGAAATAGATAATGTTAAGAAAGCTTTGGAAGGTACTGATAATGAAGCTATAAAATCTGCTACCGAGAAATTAACTCAAGAATTTTATGCTATTTCTGAAAAATTGTATGCAAATGCTAGCAACGCAAATAATGTAAACAATGCAACTACTGGAGAGACAAATGATGCACAGAATAATGATGGAGATGCTAAAGAAGGAACAGTATATGATGCAGATTATAAAGTAGATGAGTAAAAGAATTATAATTATTTAAAAATAAAGCATATAAGATTCTAAATTAAAAGAAAGGATGCCTAAGATGGCTGAGACAAAAAGAGATTATTATGAAGTACTTGGCGTTTCTAAAACTGCCACAGATGATGAAATAAAGAAAGCATATAGAAAGCTTGCAAAGCAATACCATCCAGATGCCAATCCTGATAATCGTGAGCAAGCAGAAGCAAAATTCAAAGAATTAAATGAAGCTTATGAAGTATTATCAGATAAGCAAAAACGTTCAATGTATGATCAATTTGGTCAAAGTGGTCCAAATGGATATTCTAATGACTATAATGGGTTTAATGGATTTAACGGATTTAATGGATTTAATGGATTTGAAGGATATAATGATGGCGCTGGGTTCAATGCAGATTTTGACATAAATGATATATTCTCATCATTCTTTGGAGGTGGAGGCAATAAGCGAAACAGTAAAAATGGTCCAATTCGTGGAAGAGATATAAAGACAAGAATTGATGTTACTTTTGAAGAGGCTGCTTTTGGTACAACTAAGGAAATTACAATTAATAGAGACGAAACTTGTGATATATGTCATGGAAGTGGTTGCAAACCTGGTACATCAACAGAAAAGTGTAAAGTTTGTAATGGATCAGGTCAAATAAAAATAACTCAAAATACAATTCTCGGTTCATTTACATCTGTAAAAACGTGTGATCATTGTGCTGGAACTGGTAAGGTTATTGCTAATCCATGTACGGCTTGTAAAGGTAGAGGTACAGTTAGAAAACAAAGAAGAATGAAAGTAAAAATTCCTGAAGGTATTGATAATGGACAGATTATTTCACTTAAAGGAGAAGGAGAACCAGGTTTAAGAGGTGGTCCTTCTGGTGATTTATATATAACAGTTAGTGTAAAATCTCATGCTATATTTACTAGAAAAGGTGATAGTATTTTCTGCAATGTTCATGTATCTTTTGCAGAAGCTGCTTTGGGGGCTATTATTAATGTGCCAACATTGCAAGGAGATATACAATATGATTTAGCAGAAGGAACACAAACAGGTTCGATATTTACATTGAAAGGAAAAGGTATAAAAAATGTAAATAATAGAAGCACAGGAGATTTATATTTTACGGTTATTGTGGATGTACCTAAAAAATTAAATAAAGAACAAAGAGATATATTACTAGAGTTTGCAAGAGCAAGTGGAGAACAATTTGAAGTTGGTAGAAGAAAAAAGTTTTTTTAGGATGGAGTAAAATGTCTATTTTCTATGTAAAAAATGAACAAATAAA
>CAYNYD010000022.1:0-15359 GCA_964401375.1 uncultured Eubacteriales bacterium
TATATCTGTTATTTTGATAATTTCCTTCAAATCTCACACCTCTACCTTTTTATAATAATCCATATATATTTTTATATCATACATTTTCCAAAAAGTCTTTAGACTGACTGGTCAGTTTTTTGAAATTCCTCTAACCACCATATCAACAAAACTATTATAAATCTCATTTATATCCATTTTTTCTTTTTGGCTAATTCTATAAAATAAACTTGAATATGTAACTCCAAAAACACCTGCCGCTAAAGCATCTACATTTCCATCATAAAATTCTCCATTATCTATTCCTTCCCTAATAATTCCTTTTATAATATCTATACACTCATTAATAGCATTTCTAGATTTAATATTCTTACTCTCTTTACCCCACACCTGACTAAAAACGATACTTAAAATATCTTCATACAATATACTAACTTTTACTTGTACCATAATTACTGCTTTTATTTTATCTAAAGCAGTTTTTGCATTCTTTGTTTTTATTTCAATACTATTTTTTAAAAGTTTCATACCCTCTTCTATTATCAAGTCAAATATATCTTCTTTTTTAGAAAAATGATAATACAAAGAACCTTTAGCCACACCTGCCACAGCAGTAATTTCTTCTATACTAGTATTATCATAGCCTTTTTCAGAAAAAAGTTTTATAGCTATTTGAAATATTTTTCTCTTAGTCTTGTTCACTCTTACTCATAACCCCCTCATAGGATTCCACCAATTTAATTGTCATTTTATCATTAATCCAATTAATAAGCAAGTGAAAGAACAAGCAATTTTTATTCACATACTTCAATTTTCGCTATTTTAAACGCAAAAAAAGAGCATAAGCTAATTATTAGCTTACCTCTTCTTAAAAATATTTTATTTATATCATAAAAAATGATGAAATTTGGTTATACTAAATTATAAATATTAATTTTATGAGGATATTTTAATTAATTTAGTATTTATATTCAAACATTTGTAATATACTTGTAATAATTTCCATTTTTGGTAAAATTTTTTATTTTTGCACTCATATTATTGAAATAGTTCTCAATAAATTGTATAATACAGAATGATAGAAGAGTTGCAACAATCCATAATATCAAAAATGTCTCTATAGTAGACTATAAATACTATAATTATATAATAGGAGGATTATATTATGAAAAAAGTTTGGTTAATTGTTGGTATAGTTCTATGTATTGCAGGTATAGTTGGTGTTATAGCATACAGTAATTATCGACAAAACATGCAAAATAATGAACAATCAGGTGAAAATGGCATAATATCAGGTGAAAACGATTTATTCTCTGGCGAAAATGATTTATTCTCTGGCGAAGAAATTTCTGGTGAAGATGAAATTTCAGAACCTAGTGAAGAGATGTCAAACTTAATGACTACTCTTATAGATGCAGCAGATGCTCATATGAATGCAGAATATACTGCCGTAATTGATCCTGAAATGAGTCTAAATACTATAGGATTAACAACAGAAGAATTTAATGAAAATATCGAAGATTCAATAACTTATGCTTCACAAATTAATATATCTGCTCAAGAAGTTCATCTTGTTAAAGTTAAAGATTCTTCAAAAGTTAGTGACATAAAGCAAAAAATATTTGATAATGCAAATCCTAGAAAATGGATATGTGTAACTGCAGAAAAAGTAGTTGCTGTTGACAGTGGAAATTATATTTTATTTGTAATGGGTGGTGTAGATCTTTGTGATAATCTTGTTACAGCTTTCTCAGATCATTTTGATGGAAATGTTGGCAATACTTTAAGTTTAACAGTTGATGAAAATGCTCCAATCAACCCAGATACTCCAAGTGGCGATTCAAATACTCCAGGTGGAGGAGTTATAATTCCTAAACCACTATAATTGATTTGTTATTAATAGATGATTAATAATTATCCTTATGGTTTGTGTAACTTTCAAAACAAGGCAAAAAATGTAAAGGAGGATTATAGATGCTATTTTCTAGCATTACGTTTTTATATTATTTTTTGCCATTAACTATAGCTTTATATTTTATTTTACCCAAAAAATTTAGAAATTTCGTATTACTTGTTGCAAGTTTATTTTTCTATTATTGGGGAGAAAAAGTATATATTATAGCCATGGTTATTCTATCAATATTAGGATATGTCTTTGGCTTGTTAATTGATAAATTCCGAGGTAGTAAGCTATCTAAAGTATTTTTAATTTTATCAATAATACTTCCACTTACTACTCTTGGAATTTTTAAATATGCTGATTTTTTTATACAAAATATAAATCTTATATTTAATTCTAAATTTGAGCTTTTAAAACTGGCTCTACCGATAGGTATAAGTTTCTATACATTTCAAATACTTAGTTATAATATTGATTTATATAGAGGAAATACAGTTGTTCAAAAAAACCTAATAAATTTTATGACCTATGTAGCAATGTTTCCACAATTAATTGCAGGTCCAATAGTTAGGTATTCAGATATATCAAAAGAATTAGATGAAAGAAAATATTCATTTTCGGAATTTGCTTATGGAATTAACCGTTTTATAATTGGACTTTCAAAAAAAGTTTTAATAGCAAATTTACTTGGTGAATTTTGTGATATTTATAAAAATGCAAATGAACAAACTTTAGTATTTACTTGGGCTTATGCTATCGCTTTTGCTTTGCATATTTATTTTGATTTTTCAGGCTATAGTGATATGGCAATTGGACTAGGAAGGATTTTAGGATTTCATTTTCCTGAAAACTTTGACTATCCATATATTTCTAAAAGTATAACTGAATTTTGGAGAAGATGGCACATAACTCTTAGTCGTTGGTTCAGAGACTACGTCTATATTCCATTAGGTGGAAATAGAGTTTCTAAATTAAAATGGCTCAGAAATATTTTTATAGTTTGGGCATTAACTGGTCTTTGGCATGGTGCAAGTTGGAATTTTGTTTTATGGGGACTTCTGTTCGCTGTATTACTTGTGATAGAAAAACTATTCTTGAATAAGTATTTGGAAAAAATTCCAGCAATTTTTTCTAGAATATATGTAATATTTTGGGTATTAATAAGTTGGATAATTTTTGATGCAACATCGTTTAACGAAATTTTCTTAAGACTTTCGATGATGTTTGGATTTAGCAACAATCCAATTATAAATTCTGAAACAATATATTATTTAAAAAGTTATATGTTTATATTTATTATTGCACTAATAGGTGCTACACCTATAATAAAAAATTTACTTTCTAAAATTAAATTTACTAAAATAAAAAATTTGCTTGAACCTATCACTCAATTCGTTTTATTAATTGCTGTTACTGCATATTTAGTTGATGGTTCATTCAATCCATTTTTATATTTTAGGTTTTAGGGGGTGCATTTAATGAATGATAAAACAAAAAATATTGTTGTTACCGTATGGTTTTTAGCATTTATTTTTATAATTGCAATAATTAATATATTAACGCCAGATAAAGACGTTTCAAAGAGTGAAAGAAGAAAACTTACTCAATTTTCTAGTTTAAATTATGAAAACTTTACAAGTAATTTTGAAAAATATTCACTTGACCAATTCGTTGGAAGGGATTTATTTAGACAAGTAAAAGCATATATAACTTACAATATCTTTAATCAAAAAGATAATAATGATATATATATAGTTAATGGACAAGTATCTAAATACAATAGTTTTCTTGACGAAAATTCTGTAATTAATCTTGTAAAAAAATATAATACCATTTATAATAATTTTTTTAAAAATAATAATGTATATTATTCAATAATACCAGATAAAAATTATTATATTGCAGAAAAAAATGGATATCCATCAATTGATTATGAAAAACTAGTAAATTTAGCAAAAAGTAATATAAATAGTAATATAAAATATATTGATTTATTTGATGAATTAAACGAAAATAATTATTATAAAACAGATATACACTGGAGACAAGAGACTTTAAGTAATGTAGTAAATAAACTTTCTAAGGAAATGGGTTTCTCAATAGTTAGTAGCCTAACTAACCATACATTACCTAATTTTTATGGTAATTATTATGGACAATCAGCCTTACCAATAAGTTCCGAAGAATTAATCTACTGCACTAACGATGCTATTAATAATGCAAAAGTTTCTATATTTAACGAACAAACATTTAAATTTGACGAAGCAGGTGTATATAATTTAGATGCTTATAACGGAATTGATCCTTATGATATATTCTTATCTGGTGCAAAATCTATTATAAAAATAGAAAATGAAAATGCAACCACAGATAAAGAATTAATCATTTTTAGAGATTCTTTTGGAAGCTCACTTACTCCGTTATTAATTGAAGGATATAAAGAAATTATTTTAGTTGATTTAAGATATATGGGAAGTCCTGCTTTTGCTGAATTTGTAGAAATAAAAGATAATCAAGATATATTATTTTTAAATTATACTGAAATCTATAATAATAGTTCTATTATATCAGTTATAAATAAAAAATAAAAATATTATGGGGTATAAAAAAGTCCAACCTTAAAGATGCGTGAAAAAATTTCACGCGTTTTTTTTGTATTATAAAACATTTTTTTCATTACCTTTAAGTTTATTTATGTTATAATAGTTTTGGAAATTTAAAAATAATAAAAAAATTTAAGGAGGTTTGCATATGGATAAAACAATTAGCAAAAGAATACATGATTTTTCAAAACCAATTGATATCATGCAAACAATTTTAATCTTTTTAATTGCTTTGTTAGTCCCAACTTTTTTAGGTAATATTATTACTAATGTATTTGGAAAAACAAGTGTTATAGCAAGTAATGCTCAAATTATAATAGGTTCAATTGTTAACACTGCATTAATTATTTCTGCTATAAATTTAAAAGGGTTTGCCAAAATATTAGGAGTAATAACAATGCCAAGTATTTCAACTATTTTAAGTGGATATGTTTTTCAAACAGCTTCACCATATATGACATGGATGATACCTGCTATATGGCTTGGAAACTTTGCTTTAGTTTATGCTTTTAAATTTTTTATGCTTTCAAAAAATAAAAATTTTTTCTTAGCTGGAATTATTGGTATAGTTGCAAAAGTAGCAATCATTGCAGCAGGTTTTGGAATATTAAATTTATTTGAAGTATTCCCTGAAAAATTAGTAAGTACATTGCAAACAGCAATGACAACAACTCAATTAATCACAGCATCAATTGGTGCAGTTATAGCTTACATCATTTATTTTATAGAGAAAAAAGCTATTAAAGAATAAAGCTATTTTTATTATATTGTAACAAATTTTATATACAAATAATAATTATAAAAAAGTAAATAAATCTAAAGGCGGGCATAAAAACCCGTCTTTTTGCCCACCAATTCTATACTATTTCTTGTTTAATTTTTCCTTTTCCATTTTCATATTCAAACTCAGCATAGCTCCCATTTATCATAGTCCATTGCAAATCAACATGACCTACATCAATATCATAAATTACAGGAACATTTAAACTATCAAAAACATTATGCATTACATCTTCATATGTTAAATCTTTCATTGTCTTATTACTTCTTGTTCTACCAATTAAAAATCCATTTGAATTTTTAAACCATCCAGCTTCTTTCATTTGCCATAAAGTTCTATATAAATCTGCAATATTTAGTTCACAATTTTCTAAATACCAGAGCATTCCTTCTTTAAATTGTTCACAAAAATTTTTAGTATAATCATAAGGAGTTCCTATTACTGTTCTTAATGTATCTATGCATCCACCTATTAATCTACCTTTTATATTTATTTTTTCATCTTCATATAAACTTTTATAAACAACTTTCGTATCTAAATTTGGTAATTCAAATTCTTTTCCTTCTTGCCAATGAATTGGAAACGATTCATACAGTTCAAAACTTTCTTGAATATTTTCATTTTCTCCAGAAATAATATCAATGCTCCTCATATATGAAGCTGGTATTTCTTTTCTTCCATATCCACCAAAATTATTTCCATGTACAGTAGCGAAATTATATTTAATAGTAAGATAATATAACAAAAGTGAAGTATCTGAAAAACCCTGAACCCATTTTGGCTTTGTGTTGCTCAAGTCATATTCATCTAAATAAGGTAACATTTCCATTAAAAATTCCCCACCAGAAACTGCTATAATATACTTTATATCATGATTAGTAAACGAACTATAAAATTCTTTAGCTCTTTTTTCTCCACTTGAGCTTACAAACTTACTGTTCCTTCTAACATTATCAGTTTCAACTACTTTGTATCCAATATTATTTAAATTCTTGGTTGCATTCTCTAATTTTTTTATATCAACTTCATTATCTATACCACTAGAAGTGGCAGTAACACAAATTATATCTCCTTTTTTTAAAAATTCTGGATATATCATCTAATATTCCTCCTAAATAAAATATTAAAAGCTACTAAAGTATTTTTAGTTACCTTAGTAGCCTTATAATTAATGTTATAATTAGTTACCTAACTAATTCTTTAAATAATTCCCACCTAGTGGATTTACATATTTACCATTTTCTCTAACCTCAAAATGCAAATGTGGACCTGTTGCATAACCAGTCATTCCAACCAACATTATAGGATCACCTTTTTTAACTTTTTGACCTTTCTTTACCAATAACTTCTGAGAATGTCCATATAGAGTTGTTATTCCACCTCCATGATCAATTACAACTGTATTGCCATATCCTGAAATCCATCCAGCTGTTATAACAGTTCCATCATTTGCTGCTACAACATTTTTTCCATTACAACCTGAACCAGCTATATCTATACCTGTATGCATTTTATAAACCTTCAAAACGGGATGCAACCTATTTCCAAACGGAGATGTAATTGTATAATACCCTGGTAATGGCCAAGTCATAGTCCCACCTGTATATTTCGTATTAGAAGATGAGGCAGCTTTAATTTGTTCAACAAGTTGATCTGCTTGCGCTTGCAATTTGTCTATTGAATCACTAAGTGTTTTTTCTGAAGTCGTAAGATCTGCTAAATATTCAGTTCTTACAGATTTTGTTTCATCTAAGGCTAACTTCTTTTCTTCTGCTTCTATTTTTTTATTTTCACATACAGTTTTATTTTCTTCTAATTGTGTTTTTTGACTTTCAATAGATTTTCTTTCATCATCAATTTCATTTAACAATTCATTGTCGTGTTCCATAATACTATCTAACATTTTTTTCCTATACATGAAATCCGATAAACTATTAGAAGAAAAAAGTATCTCCCAATATGAAATAGTACCATCCACATAATATGATGCCAATCTTTGTTTACCAAGTTCATTTTTTATTTCATATTGTTTTTCAGCATAAGCTATATTTTCTTCTGCAACAGATATTTCTTTTTCTAAATCTTTTATATCATTTTCTAAAGAATCTATTGTATTCTCTGTTGATGTTATTTGCTTATCTAGATTATCTATTTGAGTTAAAGTATCTTTCTTCTCTTTTTTTACATCATTCAACTCATCTCTTTTAGCTTTTATATCTTCGTTAGTTTGATTTAATCTATCTTGTGCTGTTGCAGCAAATACAGTAGTAAATAACATCACATATACTAAAAGAATCGATAAAAATTTCTTCATAAGTATTCCACTCCTTTTTAAACATCCAAATACTTACTAATTGACAATGAACTTCCTACTGTTCCAATAATAACACTTACAATAAGTAATATCACTGAAGATTCTAATAAAGCTTTATCTAATGGAACAATAAAACCGTACAAAAATGGAAAATTTTCTGTAAAACTAATTATTCCTCCATAACATACCCTTATTAAAATAATTGCAATTCCAGCTGCAATAAAAGCTATAATTAATCCTTCAATAATAAATGGAGCTCTTGTGAAACTATCTGTTGCACCAACATATTTCATTATTGAAATTTCTTTTCTTCTCGCATAAAGAGCAAGCTTAATCGAATTCATCATAACAAGGCAACCTAATACAATCAATATAATTAACACTGTTCCCGAAACAACTCTGGCTGAAATAGCAAGTTTTATAACTGTTTCAGACGTTTCAAAACCTGTTTCAGAAGTAATTGCATCATGTAATTTTGGAATTGCATAAACAGCATTTTTTATAGGTGTAATATCTCCATTTCCTTTTTCTTCAATAGTCAAAACAAATGATGGTGGAAAAACCTCATCTTCGGCACTATATCCTTTTGCCGAAATTCCCATTTCTTCTGTTGCTCTTTTATAAGCTTGTTCTGTAGTAAGATATTCAACATTGGAAATTCCATCTATTGAATACAAATCTCCTAAAATCATTGTTACATCATCATCTGTCAAACCATCAACAAACAAATAAACTTTACTTTCAGAAGCACTTAAACTTCCCATAAAGGAATTTGCATTTAAATACATTATGTAGAATCCTCCAATAAAGATAAGTACTACAAGCATTATACCAAGCCCTGTGAAAAAAGTCTTACTATTTTTCTTTATTCCCTCCAGACTTTCTATAATCCAATAGCCAACAGTATTTAAATTCATTTCGTATACACACCTCTCTTAATATCACTATGAATAACTCCTCGCTCTATTGATATAACTCTCTTTTGCATTTTGTCTACAATTTCCTTAGCATGAGTAGCTACCACAACAGTTGTACCTCTTCTATTGATATCATTAAGAAGCGACATAATTTCCCAAGCCGTATCTGGATCTAAATTTCCAGTTGGCTCATCTGCAATTAGCATCATTGGATTATTTACTAAAGCCCTTGCTACTGCAACTCTTTGTTGCTCTCCTCCAGACAATTCATCTGGATACATTTTTGCTTTATGTAATAGTCCAACAAGTGATAAAGCATTTGGAACTTGCTTTTTTATAGTCTTCGGATTTGCTTCAATTACTCTCATTGCATAAGCAACATTTTCGTATACAGTCTTATCTTGTAACAATCTAAAATCTTGAAATACGATTCCCATACTTCTTCTTAAATATGGAATCTTCTTTTTTGGTAAATTTGTAATATCTTTTCCATTTATATAAATTCTACCTGACGTAGGTTCAATTTCTTTTAAAAGTAATTTCATAAGAGTAGATTTTCCACATCCACTAGGTCCAACTATAAAAGCAAACTCTCCTTTTTCTATTTGCAAACTAACATCATGCACAGCTTCAACGCCCATAGCATATCTCTTAGTTACATTTTCATAAGTTATCATTGCTAGTCCTCCTAATTTTCCATCTCACTCACTATAATTTTATCAATAAAATATTTCAAGGTCAATAATATAAATGTGAATTTTAGGAGAATTTACATTTATTTGTCATATTTAACAGTTTTTAAAAAAATCTAAATAAAATTATTTTTATTATTGGCAATTACTTTTTACTTCTTCAACAATATATTTTGAAGTTATTTTATAATAATCCATCAATTCTTTCCAGTTGCCAGATCTTCCAAACTCATCTTTAATTCCAAGCTTTGTTATTTTTTTAGGATAAAACTCACATAAAACATCTGCAACTGCTGTTCCGCAAGCCTCCAATAACATTGTGATCTTCTACTGTAATAATTTTTTTTGTTTCTTTTGCAGATTTAATAATAATATCTTTATCAATTGGTTTAATCATATTAATATCAATTACTCTAACATTTATATTTTCTTTTGCAAGTTGTTTTTGTGCATTTATAGCCTCTATAACGGTAATTCCTGTTGCTATTATAGTAGCATCAATCCCATTGCCGTGTTGAATTCCTTTTCCAAACTCAAATTTAAAATCTTTATTATAAATATCTTCTACTGCTGGTCTTGTAAGTCTTATATAAACTGGACCTTTATATTTAACTGCTTCCTCTATTAAAAATTTAGTTTCAGAATCATCAGCAGGAGACAAAATAACCATATTAGGTATAGACCTCATAATTGCAATATCTTCTAAAGATTGATGAGTTGCACCATCTTCTCCAACTGTAATTCCTGCGTGAGTTGCAGCAATCTTTACATTCAATTTTGGATATGCAATAGCATTTCTAACTTGATCATAAGCACGTCCAGTTGCAAAAATTGCGAATGTACTTGCAAAAGGAATTTTACCTCCTATAGCCAGCCCAGCTGCAGTTCCCATTAAATCTTGTTCAGCTATTCCCATATCAAAAAATCTATCTGGGAAAGCTTTTTTAAATTCAATAGTTTTAGTTGCAGTTGCCAAATCTGCATCTAAGACTACTATATTTTCATATTTTTTCCCCAATTCTGCAATTGCTTCTCCATAACTTTCTCTTGTTGCTTTCATACTAATCCTCCATTTCAAATTTTATTACATTTCATCAATACATTTTATCGCTTCTTCATATTCATCTTGATTAGGTGCCTTACCATGCCATGATACATTATTCTCCATGAAAGGAACTCCTTTACCTTTTATTGTATTTGCAATTATCATAACTGGTTTATCTTGTAATTTGCCCTTTTGAACTGCATTTATAATTTCGTCAAAATTATGACCATCTATCTCTATAACATACCATCCAAAAGCTTCAAACTTTTTATCTACAGGTTTCACTGTCATTACTTCATCATTTGTTCCATCAATTTGTAATTTATTATAATCTAAAAATGCTATAACATTATTTAATTTATAATGACTAGACGACATAGCAGCTTCCCAAACTTGTCCTTCTTCTATCTCGCCATCACCTAAAATAACATACACATAATTATCTTTCTTATCTAATTTAAAAGACATTGCAATTCCATTTGCAATTGAAAGACCTTGTCCTAATGAACCACTTGAAACATCAACACCCACCGTTGATTTAGAAGATGGATGTCCTTGCAATGAACTTCCTAATTTCCTAAAATTATTTAATTCTTCTTTTGGGAATAAACCTTTTTCAGCTAAAACAGCATAAAGAGCAGGTGATGCGTGCCCTTTAGATAAAACAACTTTATCTCCTTCTTCAATTAAATTAAAATAAATTGCCGTCAAAATATCTGCACACGAAAGTGAACCTCCAGGATGTCCTGAATTTGCACTATAAACTTGTAATAAAATATCTTTTCTAACTTGTTTAGCTATATCTTTTAAATCCATTTCTAACTTCCTTTCTTTTAAAATTCTTTAGCAAAGCCCTCTCCTATTGCTTCTGAAACAGTAGTAACTATAAAGAATGCTTTAGGATCTATTCCTTTAATTTTATCTTTTATACTTGGCACTTCCCTTTTGTTTGCAACACAAAGCATTATAGTTTTATCTGATCCTGAATATGCACCTTTTGCATCAATAAGAGTAACACCTCTTTTTATATTATTTAAAATATAATTAGTTATATCTTCTGTTTTATTAGAAATAATAAAAACTGCTTTTGCATATTTTCCACCATCTAAGATAAAATCAATAACTTTCGTCATAACAAAAACAGCTATACCAGAATAAAGTGCAATCTCTATACTTTCAAATGTAAAAGCTGCAATCAAAATAATAATTCCATCTATAATAAAAATTATTTCACCTAAATTTAAATGTTTATTTTTTTCTTTAATCAATTTTGCCATTAAATCTGTTCCACCTGTAGTGCTTTCACCTTTAATTGCAATAGCTATTCCTATTCCAATTATTATACTTCCAAAGATTGAAGCCAAAAACATATCATTAGTAAGTGGCTCCCAGCTATTTGCAATGCTAAGCATTAACGATAAAGATAGCATACTTAAAAGAGTCCTAAAAGAATATTTAACTCCAAGCATTTTAATAGATACCAAAAACAAAGGGATATTTAGTATCAGTGAAACAATAGCTGTAGGTATATCAAAAATATAATATAACATCATACTTATTCCGTTAAATCCACCTGTTGTTAATTTAAGAGGAATTAATACCCAAGCTTCACCAATTCCAACTAGCATTCCCCCTATAATTGCAAGTACACATTTAAAAAAATCGTTTAACCCTTTCAAAACAATCACTCTCTTTTTATAGTTCTTCTAATATTTTATCCAAAGTTTCTGTTCCAATTCTTTTAAAATATTCAATTTTTTCAGAATAATTCACAGCATCCTTTCTCATAAAATTTTCAACATAATTTAATATTTTATCAACTGCTATTTCATCATAAGTACAAACTGGTGTCATATTAATCATTTCCAAAAAGCCATCAATTTTAGGATCATAAGAAATTCCAATTGTTGGCACATTCATAACAGCAGAAAATACTAGCGAATGAAGTCTTACTCCAATATTAACGTCCATTAGCCCCATTGTTCCCAATATCTCCGAAGGAAGATATCTATTAGGCATTAAAACCGCTTGATCTTCGTGCTTCATTTTATGCATTACAATCTTACTTATTTCAGCATCTTTAGGTTTATGGAAAGGAAAAAATACAATCCTTGCATCATACTTTTCAACAAGTTTATCTGCAAGTTCAGCAAACAAATCTGTTCTGTCTTTATCTTTCCATTCTCTTATAGAAAGACCTATCAATTTTTGTCCTTCTTTAAGTCCATGAACATTATCTTTTAAAATTTTTAAACATCTTTCTTTAGGGGGTGGTTGCATCATAAAAATCATATCAGATGAAAATATAATTTTTTCCTCTTTTATGCCAAGTTCCTTAGCAAAACTAATTGCTTGTTCATCTCTAAGAGCAACTAATTTAACACTTTTTTTGTTCAATGTATTTTTAGTCATTTTTCTATATAATTTAGTTTGTAATGGTCCCATACCTTGATATGCAACGCAAACTTTCTTACCCATAAGCTGTGCAAGTTTAACAATTCCAAGATAATACCAAATACTTTTTTTACTGGTTATATCTTGAAATAAAGTGCCACCTCCACTAACAACAATATCTGCTTTTCTTATAGCTTTTATTACTTCCCAAAGTTTATATCTATTATAGGCTTGTACATTATATAATTCCTTTGTTCTTTCTGGATTTGAAGAAAGAACAATTAACCCATAATCTCTTTTAGCAAGAAGCATAGACATCGTTTCAATCATTGCTTCATCTCCAGTATTATTAAATCCATAATACCCAGAAATAAGAACATTTTTCATTTTAAATTTCATTCCTTTCTTGTTTCGTTCATAATGCACACGTAATAAGAAGAAAAATGAAAAAATTTATTCTTTCAAATTTACCATTTTTACATAATTATAGTGCACTTTTAGCCGCTTCCATTTCTGCTTCTTTTTTACTCTTTCCTGTCCCTTCTCCTAATAATTTTCCATTACAAAAAACTTCCGAAACAAAAGTTTTATTATGCTCTGGTCCTGTTTCTTCTACTATTTTATATTCAATCTTAACATCACCATGAGCTTGTAATTTTTCTTGTAATTTAGTTTTATAGTCCCTGCTTCCATTAGTTAAATATTCTTCTATTTTTTTTATCATACTAGGTAAAATAAATCTTTTTGCTTCTTCAATTCCACCGTCTAGAAATATTGCTCCAATAACAGCTTCAACACTATCAGCCAAAATTGATGCTCTATAAGAACCATTTATTTTTTCTTCGCATTTTCCTACATGTAAGAAATCACTAAAGCTATAGTAATTGGCCACTTCTGCTAAAGACTCTTCGCAAACTGAATATGCTCTAGTTTTAGTCATTTCTCCTTCAGAAAGTTTTGGATAAGTTTTATAAATATATTCACTTGTTATTACTTCTAAAACAGCATCACCTAAGAATTCAATCCTCTCATTATGTGTTTTACCTTTAACTTCATTAGCATAAGAAGTATGTGTTAATGCAACTTCAAGAAGTGATTTATCTTTGAACTTATAACCTATCTTGTCCATTAATTCCATTTTTAACCTCCAATTAATAATTTTTAAAATATTATGAAAATCAAATATTTTCTTTGCAAGTAACTAATATCTATTTACTACATAAATTCTTATTGCATAAAAAAATATTCCAAATGCAAAGCACCTTGACTTTCATCTGGAATGATTTTTTGTTTATTGATTATTTTTAATGTATTCAACCACATCATTTACTGTCAATATTTTTTCTGCTTCACTGTCTGGTATTTGCATATCAAATTCTTCTTCTAAGGCCATAATTAATTCTACTATATCTAATGAATCAGCGCCCAAGTCATCAATAAATGATGTATCCATATTTATACTATCTTCTTCTACACCCAATTGGTCAACAATAACCTCTTTTACTTTTTCTAAAATTGCATCTGGATTCATTCCAAATGACCTCCCTTCAAATTCATATATGTATAACTCCATAAAAATACAATATTATATGTTAGATTAATTGTCAATATCTTTTTTATCTTCTTGTGAAATAATCTCCTCTATAGATTCAACAACATTATTTTTTGCAAAATTTTCAGCTTGTATTAATGTACACCTAACAATTTTAGCATTAGCACTACCGTGACATTTTATAATAGGTTTTTTTATTCCTAAAAGTAAAGCTCCACCATATTCACTGTAGTCCATTCTCTTTTTAAATCTTTTCAACACAGGTATTAAAAGCATTGCTAAAAACTTATCCCAAATTGAATGCATAAGCTCTTCTTTTAAAATTTTACTAACCATTCCACCTACGCCTTCAACAATCTTCAAAGCAATATTACCAGTAAATCCATCTGTAACAATAACATTTGCTTTATCAGAAAATATCTCTCTACCTTCAATATTTCCAACGAAATTAATTGTTTTATTTTCTGTAAGTCTATTAAAAGTTTCTTTCATAAGTTCATTGCCTTTGCTTTCTTCTTCTCCTATATTCAAAAGACCAACTTTTGGATTTTCAACTTTTATTACATTCTTCATATATATAGAACCCATTTGAGCAAATTGCACTAAGTTTATTGGTCTACAGTTAGTATTAGCTCCTGCATCAATTAAGGCAAATCCAGTCCCACTATATGATGGAAGCATTGGACAAATAGCAGGTCTATCGATACCCTTAATCCTACCGACAAGAAGTAAACCTCCTGCCATAAAAGCACCTGTATTTCCAGCAGAAATAAATGCATCCCCTTCTCCTGCTTTTAACATATTAAAGCCAACCACCATTGAAGAATCTTTTTTCTTTTTTATAGCTTCCGTTGGAGTCTCATGATTTGAAATAACTTCAGTTGCATTTTTTATAATCAACCTTGAATTAATTTCTGAAATATTTTCTTTTTTATAAAACTCTTTAACCTTTTCATTTATTAATGTTTCATTACCAATTAAAATAATCTCAGATTCTAATTGATCTATAGCTTCAACACAACCTTTAATTATTTCATCGGGGCTATTGTCCCCACCCATTGCATCAATTAATATCTTCATTTTATCATCCTATCTCTTTATAAATAATTTATTATCAAAATACTTCTTTAATAATATATGTAACAAAAAAATTATAATACATAAAAAATACAATTGCAATAA
>CAYNYD010000023.1:0-15216 GCA_964401375.1 uncultured Eubacteriales bacterium
AAATTTTTCAGAGAATGAGTGTATCATTCTCTTTTTGTATAATTTTACGTTATTAGGTAATTTATTGGAACTTTGCTATGCATTTATATCACAGATTTAAATAAATTATAATTTTCAAAAATTTTATTGTGAAAATATCGTTCGAGTTTCTCTGTCGCAGAAGCTACTAAAAAAATTAAGGGCTGTAAATCCGATTTTGTGGCTCCAAGGCTTCCCACGTGCTAATCGCACGTGCCGCGTCGCCACAAAATAATTCCGTATTTACAGTCCTTAATTTTTTAACAGCTTCTAGCTCATCGAAAAGAACTTTATTTTCACAATAAAATTTTTAAATTATAAATCTATAAATCTTTTTAAAAGATATAAATGCATAACAAAGTTTTTTGAGCTAATTTGTAATAATTTTTATGTTTAGTTTACAAAAATAGGAAAATCTCTTTATTTTTTTTACAAAATGTGATAAAATATAATTGTATATTATGAGAAAATTTTACTTAAAGATAAATTAGCATTTGTTAATCTAAATATACTAATAAAGGTATAAGGGGGATTAATTATGTCTATTATAGCAAGAAATATAGAAGAATATTATAAATTAGCTTCAAAGAGGTTAAAAGATTTAGAAGAAATAGCTGATACTGAATTGGAAACAAGAGCAAATGTTTCTGAAAGAGAGCGTTTAACAGAGATATTGAATTCTTTGCGCGAAGATGTGTTAATGGGAGATGTGTTTACTGTTCATAATGGTAATTTTGAACAATTTACTACGAATGATGAAGAACAACTAATTGAACTTGAAAAAAAATTAACAGATAGGTTTGATGAATTAGTTGAAGACGGTGATATAGTTGTTCCAGAAGTATCAGAAGAATATGAAGAGCCTATTGATGAATTAGATGAGTATATGGAACCAGATGATGAGTTAGATGAGTATATGGAACCAGATGATGAATTAAATGAGCATATGGAACTAGATGATGGATTAGATGAGCCGATGGGACGTAAAAGTGATTTGGATAATATTATTGATAATTTTTTAGCATCTGACTATGAAGTTAGTGATCATTTAAGAGAACTTATTGGTCAAAAAAAAGAGGGTGATGTACCAACAGTTGAACAATATTTAGATCCTATTGAAGAGTTAGAAGAAACAATTAGAAGAATAGATTTACCAAAGGATGATAGTGATGCTTATAAAAGACATGCGAGCGATGAAGACAGAAAAAATACAAGTGAACATTTAAAAGAAGAATTAAAAGAGAAAAAAGAAGAATTAGGTAAAAGATGGTTAATAAGATTAAAGCTCGAAAAATATAATAGAGAGATTAACGCTAAGAAAAATGAATTAAAAAATTTGAAATCACAATTAAATAAGTTACCTGAAGGTTCACCAGAAAGAAAAGCTTTAGAAGCAAAAATATTAGCTTTGAATAATGAGATAAATGATTTAAATATGAAAATTAATGAAATATCAGACGAATATGGTGATTGTATAAATGATATAATAAATGAAATAGAAGGAACTGTAGAAAAGGGAGCGGCTGAAAAGGATAAAGAAGGTTTATCAGAAAAAAAGAAAACGGAAGAAACTAAAAAAGAAGAAACTAAAGATAGTCCTGTTTCGACTGGTGGTGTGCCTTTACGGTGGAACTCCAAGCTATAGAAATAGTATGCCTATGTATAGTGGTGGTACATCAGGTACTGGAAATTTGCCTGAAAAGAAGAAAAAATTAAAAGAGAGAGTTTCTGATTTTTTTAAGAAAAGATTAGAAGAGAAAGCTAAGAGGGCAGTTAAGAAAAAAGAAAAGGAGACTAAGAGAGCGGCGAAGAAAGAAGAAAGAGAGACTAAGAGGGCGGCAAAGAAAGAAGAAAAAAAGACTAAGAAAGAAGAAAAAATGGCTACTAAGGAAGCAAAGAGAGCTGAAAGAGAAGCTAAAAAGAAAGATAAAAATCGTAACATAAAAGATGGTCGAAAGAGACAACTACCTGAAGAAGTTTTATATTCTGAAGATTTAAAAAAATCATATTCTGTTCAATATGTTCGTCTAGCAAAGGAATTAAAACCTGTTGTTGACGGAAAATATTTATATTATTTAAGAGTAAATGAAAAAAATAATAAAATGGAATATGTAAAAATGCATTTGCAAAATTTTGATATAAATAAGAAGGGTTTAACTAAAGCAATAAGCGGTATGAAAGATAGAATGTATAACGATTATTTGATTCCTAGGAAAGAAATACCTGAAGATGTTTCACCTGTTGATAAATTAATGCATAAATTTCAGAAAAAGGATGAACTTGAGGAAAATGAAAAAACATCAGAAAAAGATAGCACAAATTATAGACTATTTAAAAAATCATCTAAAAAACTTGTTAAAATTCTTACTAGATCAGCAGATGAAGATGAAAAACAAGAGAGGATTTTATCTGCACTATGTGCAATTCAAGCATCGAATTTTAGAAATGAAGTAAGTGAACAATTTGGGGCTATAAAAAATGGAAATTTATGTTTTGGTAAAGGTGCATTTAGACCTAATATGAGCATTGATGAAAAAGGTAATGTGACTTTTAAAGATAGTGATGAACCAAATCCTATTTTGGAAAGTGTTAAAAAAGCTATTGAAAGAAGACAGAACAGAGATGTTACAAGAAGTGAAACGATAGAGCCTGAACTAGTACAAATACCACAATCACAAGTTTTTCAGGTGCAAGAAATGATTAGACCATTAACACAGGAACAAATTTCTATATATGAAAATGTAAGAAATACAGTGCAAGATAGACTATCTCAAGCTCAAGACAAAATTCCTTTTAATATAGATGTAAAAAATGACCAAGATAAAATAACCCCAGAAGTAACAGAATTTATATATACAAGAGAAGACGGCAGAGGTGCCATGATGATAGATAAAGATCATTATTTCACAACAAGGGCACAAAGACGTTTACTAAGAGAATTGGATATAGAAACAGGGGAATTTAATGGACGTGAATTTATAAATTATGAATATTTTGTAAATAAGTGCAGTGAAAGACAAAATATAGAAGTTACAAATGATAATCAAGCAGAAAAAGAAACTGTAACTTCAAAAGAAAATGAACAAAATAAGCATGATGAAAAAAATAAAGATGGTATTAAGATTGTAGGTGATGCACGTATCCCAGAAACAAAAGGAAAAAGAAAAGAAGTTGAAGAAAAAATTAAGATTCCAGAGAGAAGAAAGGCTGATGAAAAAGCAGAAGAAGTCGATGATAAAGGAAATTCTGTTTTAGAGGATGTTTTCGGAAAAAACTATAAAGAGCAAGTTAAATCTTATAGAGAAAAACTAAAAGAAGAAAATGGGAAAAAGAAAGAAGAAAATGGGAAAAAGAAAGAAGAAAAAGGAAAAGATGAAATATAAATATCTTAATACATAATATTTAAGAAGATATTACAGTTTTGTAGTATCTTCTTTTTCTATTCATTTACATAATTCATAAATATGAAAAATTTTTTCTAAAAATTATTGAAAATACTTGCATTGATATTAATTTTATATTAAAATTGACTTGTAAGTGGAGGAAAGTGGAGGAAAGTGGTGAATAAGGAATAAGAAGGGAGGGCCCGAGATGTTAATTGGAGAGTATGCACATAATATTGATACTAAAGGAAGAGTAATAGTTCCATCTAAGTTTAGAACTGAACTTGGAGATAGATTTATTCTTACAAAAGGTTTCGATGGTTGCTTATATGGATACTCTTTAGAAGAATGGAAAAACATCGAGGAAAAAATAAAAACCTTACCTTTAATTACAGGAAAAGATGCTAGAAACTTTACGAGATTTTTCTTCTCTAGTGCAATTGAATGTGAATTTGATTCACAAGGAAGAATCTTAATTTCTCAAACTTTAAGATCATATGCAGAGCTTGAAAAAGAAATTGTTATAATTGGTGTTTCTTCTAGAATTGAAATTTGGAGCAAGGAAAAATGGGAAAATTATAATAATGATTTAGATTCAGATGATATTGCAGAAAAAATGACTATGCTTGGTATTTAATGAGTCGCAAGGCTTACTAAATAAAAATACAAAAGAAAAAAATTAAAAGTACAAAGGAAGAAAATTTTAAAATTACAAAAGAAAAAATTATTAAATTTATACGAAAGAAAAAACTTTAAATTTACCAAAGAAGAATGTTTTAAAATTTTTACTAAGGAAAAAATTTTAAATTACGAGAGAAAAAAACGAGGATGATTTACCAAAGAAAATTCCGATGAAGTTATCGGGGGCAAGGAAAAAATTGCGACCCTGAAGTTAATTCAGGGTCGCATTTTAAACTTATGTATTAGGAGAAAGTAAATGGAATTTAAGCATGAACCAATAATGCTAAATGAATGTATTGAAAATCTTAATATTAATTCTAATGGTATTTATGTAGATGGCACTATAGGAGGTGCAGGTCATTCATCACAAATAGTTAGCAGACTAACTAAAAATGGATTACTTATTGGGATTGATAGAGATCAAGAAGCATTAGAAGCTTCAAAAAAAAGACTTAAGAATTTTGACAATGTAAAATATGTTTGGGGAAGATATGAAAATATAAAAGAACATATAAAAAATCTTGGAATAGATAGTGTTGATGGAATACTTTTGGATTTAGGTATTTCATCTTATCAAATAGATGAACCAACAAGAGGATTTAGTTATACAAAAAATGCCGAATTAGATATGAGAATGGATAAGGAACAAGATTTAACGGCAATGGATGTTATTAATACTTATTCAGAAGAAGAGTTAGAAAAAATTTTTCATGAATATGGCGAAGAAAAATATTCTAAAAAAATTGCAAATAAAATTGTTAATGCAAGAAAAAATAATAAGATTAAAACAACTTATGAATTAGATGATATTATAAGAAGTGTTGTAGCAAAAGATACAGTTGATTCTTTAAAAAGAATTTTTCAAGCTTTAAGAATTGAAGTAAATGGAGAGCTAAAGGAACTAGAAAAAACAATTGTTGATAGTGTGGATTTATTAAAAGAAAATGGCAGAATATGTGTGATAACTTTTCATTCTTTAGAAGATAGAATTATAAAAAATGCATTTATTGAATTACAAGGAGTTTGTAAATGTCCAAAAGATTTTCCAAAATGCGTTTGTAATTATAAGTCTTATGGAAAAATTATTACTAAAAAACCTATTGTTCCATCTGAAGAAGAACAAAAAAATAATCCAAGATCAAAAAGTGCTAAACTTAGAGTTTTTGAAAAACATTTTTCTTAGTATAGAAAGGAGTCGATGTTGTGCCTGCAGTTAAATATGCTTATGATTATTATGATAAAAAAAATAAAGGCGTAGCGAAGGATGCTAGGTCTAATAGTCGTACGGCAAATATGACTGCTGGACAAAAAGTTGCTTCAAATGTAAAAAGAACACCAACGCCTGAATCGACTAAAAATTCTATAAGAAAAGTTACTAGTACGGAAATTACTTCAACGAAAACTAAGAACGTTTCAACTGTTCATTCAAAAAAAAATAATAATGAGGATATAGATTTACCAACTGCTGTTCAGAAAAAGAATAAATTGGAAAAGCCAGAAGAAATGAAACTTACTAAACCAAAACCTACAGCTGAAGCTAAAGCAGAATCTAAAGCTAAAATTGTTGGCTTAAAGAAAAAAATTTTACTTGGTTTTGTAGCCATAGTAGTTTTATTTTTAATTTGTATGAGATATACACAAATAAATGAAAAGTTTAATGAAGTAAGTTCGCTTGAAAAAGAATTATCTTCAATTCAAGCCTTAAATCAGCAGTTGAATTCAAATATTGAAAGTAAGACTGATTTAAATTATATTGAGAAATATGCAAAATATCAATTAGGTATGCAAAAACCAGTTGAAAGTCAAATTGTTAGAATTGCGTATGACAAACAAGATAAAATATCTACGCCTGTTGTAATTGATGAGGAAGAAGAAGAAAGCTTTTTAGAAAAATTATTTAATGCTCTAAAAAATTTAATTGACTAATTGACTAATGTTTTTGTTGTATAGAGAGGCGAGGAGTTCTTACCTCTCTATTTTCTCATATAATAGTGGCGGACATTATTCATACATTAAAAGAAAATCTTTGATTTTCTATTTTCTCATATAATTAATTTTAGTGAATATAATTTAAAATAATAGGAGGTGAACTGATGACAAAAAATGAAAGTAAAAGTAAAGTACGTGTTTTATGGCTATTAGGTTTTTTTATTGTTGCATTGATTGCATTATTTTGCAGAATGTTTTATTGGCAGGTTGTAAAAGGTGCTGAATTAAAAAATACTGCTTATTCACAACAAACCAGAAATAGAGTAATAAGTCCCAATAGAGGAAAAATATATGATACTAATGGAGAAGTTTTAGCCGAAAGTGTAACAGTAGAGTCAATTAGTATTACTCCTAAAAATATAAAAGATAATGAGAAGACAGCACGAGGCTTAGCAGATATTTTGAATTTGGATTATGAAACAATTTTAGCAAAAACAAAAAAGAATACAGCAGATGAAATTATTGCCAAAAAATTAGATCAATCAGTTACATCTAAAGTTAGAGAATGGATAAATAAAGAAGGAATTAAGGGTGTAAATATTTATGAAGATACAAAGAGAAGTTATCCTAAAAATGATCTTTTATCTCAAGTTTTAGGCTTTTGTGGGACTGATAATCAAGGACTAGAAGGACTTGAATTGCAATATGAAAGTTTATTAAAAGGAGTGGCTGGTCAATTAGTTATTGGAGCAGATGCAACTGGTGCAGAGCTTCCTTTAACAGATGAAAAATATATTCCACCTGAAGATGGATTAAATTTAGTGCTTACAGTAGATTCGAATATTCAATATTATACTGAAACATTTTTAGATCAAGCTGTTAGTGATAATGCTCCTGTTGATTATGCTTCTTGTGTAGTTATGAATCCTAAGAATGGCGATATATTAGCTATGGCCACTTCGCCAGACTATAACCCAAATGATCCATTTGCTGTTCCTGAAGAATATAAAGATACTTGGGAAACTTTATCTTCGGCAGAAAGAACAAATATTTTAAATACAAGATGGAAGAATAGAACAGTTACAGATTTATATGAACCTGGTTCTGTTTTCAAAACAATTACTGCTGCTATTGCTTTAGAAGAGGGTTTGGTTACTGATTTAGACAAGAAGGATTTTGTATGTACTGGTGGACTTTTAATTGAAGGTTGGCAAATGAAGTGTTGGAGATATTATAACCCACATGGAACACAGAGCTTACGCGAAGCATTAATGAACTCTTGTAATCCAGTGTTTATGGGCTTGGCTTTAAAAATAGGAAAAGAAAAATATTATAGTTATTTGAATGCTTTAAAAATTAGTCAGAAAACTGGAATTGATTTGCCAGGAGAAGTGAAAGGTAATATTCATTCAATTCAAAATGTAACAGATTCTACTATTGCTTCTGCTGCTTTTGGTCAAGGTTTTACATTAACTCAGTTAAATATGATTAATGCAATTTGTGCAATTGCAAATGATGGTGTATTAATGCAACCTAGAATTGTAAAAGAGATAAGAAATTCTAATAATGACGTTGTTCAATCGATTGAACCAGTCAAAGTTAAACAAGTTTTTTCAGAAAAAACT
This sequence comes from uncultured Eubacteriales bacterium, assembly GCA_964401375.1. GTDB lineage: Bacteria > Bacillota > Clostridia > TANB77 > UBA1234 > UBA1234. The sequence continues at coordinate 7,637 of CAYNYD010000023.1, forward strand.
TCAGATAACGTACTTGATATGATGGAAAGTGTTGTATCTAGTGGAACAGGCAGAAATGGTCAGGTGAATGGATATTACATAGCTGGTAAAACTAGCACAGCTGAGCAGGGAAGGGGAGCAAATAAAACTTATATAGGATCTTTTGTTGCCTTAGCACCAGCTGATGACCCTCAAGTTGCGATACTTGTGAATATTGTTAATCCAAGAGGTGAAAGAGGGCATCAAGGTGGAAGTGTTGCAGCACCTGTTGTTGCAAATATTATGGAAAAAACATTAGAACATTTGAATATTGAAAAAGATTATAGTGTTACAAAAGACATGACTGTCAAAGTTAATGTACCTGATGTTTCAAATAGAACAGTTGGTGAAGCTACAAGAATGCTTACAGAATCTGGATTAAAGTTTGATATTGATACATCAGATCCAAATGCCTTGGTTGTAAGTCAAGTACCAGCTGCTGGAGAGCAAGTTGTTGAAAAATCTTTAGTAAAATTGTATTTAGCTGGAAATGATTCTAGATTTAATACTATTGTTCCTAATATTGTGGGATTAGATATTGTAAATGCTACTAAAAAATTAAATGAAGCTAATTTAAATATAAAGATATCTGGTACAGGTGTGGTTGCATATCAATCACCAGAGGCAGGAACTAGTGTAGAGCAAGGTTCTATGGTAAGAGCTGAATTTAGAAATCAGGGAATAGACACAGAATAAACTTTGCTGTATAATATGTTTAAAAATAATTTTGAAAGGATTTAATGTTATGGAATTATCACATATTTTAACTAGAATTGAAGGGCTTGTTTTGAGAGGAGATATTCATACAGAAGTTTCAACAATTGAATATGATTCTAGAAATATAAAACCTGAAAGTATGTTTATTGCTATCAAAGGATTTAAAGTTGATGGACATGAATATATAAATGATGCTATTAAGAGTGGAGCAAGTGTTGTGGTTGTTGAAGAAAATTCTTATGATGTTGAGAGTATTCCTGAAAATATAACTGTTGTAATTACAAAAGATAATAGAGAATTTATGGCACTTGCTACTTGTAATTTTTACAATCATCCTTCAAGAGAATTTAAACTTATTGGTGTAACAGGTACTAAAGGAAAAACAACTACAACTTATATGATAAAAGCTATTTTAGAAAAAGCAGGGAAAAAAGTGGGTTTAGTAGGCACAATTGCTAATTATATTGGAAATGAGGCAATACCTACAGAAAGAACTACTCCAGAAAGTGTTGACTTGCAAAAATTATTTAGAAGAATGGCAGATGAAAAAGTTGATGTAGTAGTTATGGAAGTTTCATCTCATTCGTTAGCATTAAAAAGAGTTGCTGGAATGACATTTGATTATGCTATTTTTACCAATTTGACTCAAGATCATTTAGACTTTCATAAAACATTTGATAATTATTTGAGAGCTAAGGCTAAACTTTTTGAAGTTGCAAAAGAAGGCTTTGTGAATTGTGATGATATGTATGCAACAAGACTTATGGAACTTGCGACTTGCCCAATTACAACTTATGGAATAGATAATAATCCATTTGTTTCTGCAAGGGATATAGTAATAACTAATAGCTATTCAGAATTTAAACTTCCTTTTAATAAGGTAATTACAAAGATTAGAGTTGCTATACCAGGTAGATTTACTGTATATAATGCACTTGCTGCGATTTGTGTTTGTATAAGATTGGGTTGTAGTGTTGAAAATATTATTCAAGCATTAGAAGTAATAAAAGTTCCGGGTCGCTCAGAAGTAGTTCCAAATGTAAGAGGATTCACTATTTTAGTGGATTATGCTCATACTCCTGATAGTTTAGAAAATATTATAAAAGCATGTAAAACATATACAAAAGGAAGTGTTATTTGTGTTTTTGGATGTGGTGGAGATAGAGATAGAGCTAAAAGACCAATGATGGGTGAGATTTCTGGTAATCTTGCTGCATATACGGTTATTACAACAGATAATCCAAGAACAGAAAAGCCTGAAGATATTATTGCTGAAATTGAAGAAGGAATTAAAAGAACTAAAGGAAAGTACAAAATTATAGTAGATAGGGCAAAAGCTATTGAATATGCACTTAGAAAAGCTACAAAAAATGATTTGGTTTTAATTGCAGGAAAGGGTCATGAGACTTATCAAGAAGTTAATGGAGTTAAACATCATTTTGATGATAGAGAAGTTGTTAATGAAGTTTTGAAAAAATTACCAGATTTAAAAGATGATGATTTGTATGTATGGTAAAATAATGAAAAGGTGGAAGTAGTATGACAATTCAAATTGAAGCATTGCTCGCTGGTTTTTTAGGCACAATAATTTTGGGATTTATTATTATTCCAATTTTGAAAAAATTTAAGATTGGGCAAGTAGTTAGAAATGATGGACCACAAAGTCATTTGAAAAAAAGTGGAACACCTACTATGGGTGGAATTATAATGTTATTGGTAATATTAATTGTATCTTTAGTTGTTTCGACTAAGTATCCAGGTATTTTACCTGTTATGCTTGTTACTTTGGGATATGGATTTATTGGATTCATTGACGATTTTATAAAACTTGTTTTAAAAAATCCTAAAGGGTTGCGACCTGCTTTTAAAATGCTTGGATTGATTTTTGTGGCTGTAGCTTTTATGCTTTATTTAGTTTCAAATGATTTTGGAACAGAAACTTATATTCCAATTCTTAAAATATATATTGAATTGCCTGAATGGCTATATATTGTTTGTGGTGTGTTTATTATTTTGTCTTGCACAAATAGTTTAAATTTAACTGATGGCTTAGATGGCCTAGCAGCGTGCGTTACTACAGCAATTATGATTTTCTTTACTTGTATGTCAATTTTAGCTGGAAATAAAGAAATGACTGCATTTTCTGCTTTAGTAACTGGATGTACACTTGGATTCTTACTATTTAATGGATATCCAGCAAAAGTCTTTATGGGTGATACAGGCTCTCTTGCATTAGGTGGTGCATTTTGTAGTGTCGCCATTATGTTAAAAATGCCACTTATTATAGTAGTTGTTGCTGGAGTATGTGTGATTGAAGCTTTATCAGTAATTTTACAAGTTGTCTATTTTAAAGTTACAAATGGGAAACGATTATTTAAAATGGCACCAATACATCATCATTTAGAATTGTCTGGAATGAATGAGCAAACGATTGTTATTTTATTTACTTTGATTACAATAGGACTTGGTTATGTATCGTATTTAATGGTATGATAAAATTGTGTTTAGATATGCTATACAATAGGGTTTTGATTTATACACAATTTCTATGATAGAGAAATTTGAATATTATGCCATTTGAATTGGGGGAAAGTATGGTTGAGGAAAAGCATCTAATAAAAAAACCTAAAAAACGTCATGTAGATATAGCATTAGTTATTGTTACTCTTACATTACTTGCGTTAGGAGTAATAATGGTTTTGAGTGCTAGTGCACCTTCTGCATTTCGTTTAGAAGGAGATAGTTATTATTATTTTAAAAAGCAAGCATTATTTGCTGTGATTGGAGTAATTGTAATGTTTGTTTTTTCAAATATTGATTATAAAGTTTATTCGAGTAAGATAATTTATTGGGGTGGGCTTATAGTTGCCTTTGGATTACTTATTTTAGTTCTAGTTCCTGGAGTGGGTATTACAGTTAATGATGCAACTAGATGGATAAAAATTGCTGGTATACAATTTCAACCTTCAGAAATAATGAAAATTGCACTTATTATTTTTATGTCAGCAACTATATCTAAAAATCCAAAGAGATTAAAGAAATTTTGGCGTGGTTTAATGCCATATTTAATTCTAGTTGGTTTTATTGCTTTTTTACTATTATTGGAACCTCATATGAGTGCAACAGTTATTATAGTTGTTATTGCTGGTTCTATATTATTAGTTGGTGGTGTAAAACTATGGCACATTCTGCCATTTATACCACTTGCTGGTATTGCTGGGTATGTACTTTCAAAAGTGGAAGAATATAGGTGGAAAAGATTGATAATTTTTATGGATCCATGGAAAGATCCATTAGGGGATGGTTGGCAGATTATACAATCTTTGTATGCTATTGGATCTGGAGGACTTTTTGGTGTTGGATTAGGTCAAAGCACTCAAAAATATATGTACATACCAGAACCTCATAATGATTTTATATTTGCAATATGGGCAGAGGAAATGGGTCTATTTGGTGTTTTAATTGTCATAGTTTTATTTGGAATTTTTATTTGGAGAGGGATAATGATTGCTATTAAAGCTCCTGATCTGTTTGGCTCTCTTCTTGCAACAGGTATAACTGTAATGATAGGTATTCAGGCTGTATTTAGTATTGCTGTTGTTTCTTCTTCGATGCCTGTAACAGGAATTCCATTACCGTTCTTTAGCTATGGAGGAACAGCCCTCATAATTCTTTTGGGTTGTGTTGGCATATTATTGAATATTTCTAGAAAAACTAAAATTTAAACGAATTATTACAAACATTTTGTTAATGTTAAAAAAATATCACTTATGCTAAACTTTATTATTACAAAAAGTTTATTATAAGTGATATTTTAGTTAATAATTTTATTTAAGTTGATTTGCAATGCTTTCAGCATCTAATCCATATAATTTTTCAATTTCACTATTTGAACCATGCTTTATGAATTCATCAGGATAAGCAAAGTAATTTCCTGTTATATTTTTTTCATTTATAACTAAATCTTTTACAGCAGTAGCTAAGCCTCCCGTTATTACATTATCTTCTATTGTAATAAAATTTTTTGTTTTTCTAATTGAATTTAATATGGTATTTTTGTCTAATGGTTTTAAAAATCTAATATTAATGATTTCAACTGATTTATCTTTTAATATTTCTTGAATTTTAAAAGCTATTTCAACACATTTACCCAGAGCTAGTATTGTTAAATCCGTTCCTTCTTTTAATGTTTCTGCCTTTCCATATTCAATAGGAGAAACAGTCTTAATTTCATCATTATAAGTTCCTCTAGGGTATCTAATTGCGATTGGTCCAGTATATTTTATTGCAAAATCTAACATTAATTTTAATTCATTTCCATTTTTAGGCGAGAGTATAGTCATATTTGGTATATGAGAAAGAAAAGATAAATCATATATACCTTGGTGTGTTTCACCATCTGCTCCTACAATTCCAGCTCTATCTATAGCGAAAATTACATGTGAATTTTGCAAAGCTACATCATGTATAATTTGGTCATAAGCTCTTTGTAAAAAAGTGGAATAAACAGCAAATACAGGAATATATCCACAACTTGCTAAACCACCTGCGAAAGTTACAGCATGAGATTCGGCTATACCAACATCAAAAAATCTATTTGGAAAACGTTTACTAAAGTTTACAAGACCTGTTCCAGAGGCCATAGCTGCAGTTATAGCTACAATTTTCTCATTTTTTTCAGCTTGCTTGTATAGTTCATTGCCGAAACATTCAGAGTAGGTGTTTGAATTATTTACTAATACATCTCCAGTGTCAATATCAAATTTACCTATTCCATGGAATTTATCTGGATTTAATTCTGCAGGTTTATATCCTTTACCTTTTTTAGTGATAACATGGACTAAAACAGGTTTTTTAGCAGTTTTTGCTCTTTGTAATATTTTTATTAATGCATTTAAATCATGACCATCTATTGGACCAAGATATGAAAAACCAAACTGTTCAAACATAACACTTTTAGGCAAAATAAGATGTTTCAACATATCTTTTATTTTATCTAAAAGTTTATATATGTATTTTCCTATAAATGGTATTAATAGTAATAATGTTTTTATATTCTTTTTACTACTAGTATAAAATTTATTTGAACGAAGTTCTGTTAAATAATTTGAAAGATTACCTACACTAGGTGATATTGACATTTGATTATCATTCAAAATAACAATTAAATTTGTATCTTCCATTTGAGCATTGTTTAATCCTTCAAAAGCCAGACCTCCAGTTAAAGCTCCGTCTCCAATAACAGCGACTACATAATCATTTTTACCTGAAAGTTTATTTGCAGTTGCAATTCCAATTGCTGAAGAAATGGAAGTACTACTATGTCCGGTACTAAATATATCATGTATACTTTCACGCTGCCTTGGAAATCCACTCAGACCATTAAATTGTCTTAAGGTATTAAATTTATTTTTTCTTCCTGTTAAAATTTTATGAACGTAACATTGATGACCAACATCAAAAATTATTTTATCTTTTGGTGAATTAAAAACATAATGAATTGCCATTGTTAATTCTACTACTCCAAGATTAGGAGCTAAATGGCCTCCTGTTTTAGATACATTATTTATTAGAAATTCACGTAATTCATTTGCTAATTTTGGTAAATCTTTGACAGGTAATGACTTAAAGTCTTCTAAATCATTTACACTATCTAAAATATTACTCATACTTACTATCATTCCTTTCAAAAGGCACAAACTTTCTATTTTGTTATACCTAAAGTGCCATTAACTTCTCTTTAAAAAGGCACATATTAGGTCTTAAAAGCAATATATTTTCTATAATTTGAATTTTATAATTAATTTTTGAACTCTTCTTAATTTTTGAGAGTATTATTATATGCTTTTAAAAGTGTCTTTTGCGATTATAACATATATGAAAACTTCTGTCAAAAAAAAAGTCGCTCCATCGAAGCGACTTTTAAAGTTTAGTAATAGTTTTAAATTTAAGTTTTTATGTAGTATGGAATGGACGATTATTGGCCGTCCACTAGTAAAAAACCGTAGATTTTCATTTGTATGTCTTATAATGTATATTTACATTATTGTATATCATCGTCCCAAAGGAAAGAACCTTTTGCAGTATTTGAAGGCCAAAGGCATTCTTTTGATTCAAAATAATTTTGTTTAGAAGAGTTTGTTTGAGAATCTTCATCAATTTCTTCAATTGCACTTGGAGTAAGATATAGAGCCTCAAATTTATCTAAAGAGTCGAAACCCTTTAAATATTCAATCTTAGCTGGAAATGTTTGCTTATATAGATTTTCCACAGAACAGGCTTTGTAAGTTCGTGCAAAAGATCTTAGCATTGTATACATTAAATCGAAACTAGGAAAGTAGAATGTTACATAGCGATATGACTGCAAATTCTTCTTATTTTGTAATGAAAAAACAACTTGAGTTAAATTAGGCTTAGACGTAATCCATTCAAGATGAATAAAGCAAGCTTCTTTCTCAATTGTAGCCATAAAATATACCCCCTCCTTATTTTGCTTTAATGGGACTTGTTTGGTGCTGTAATGAAATTATTCTCCTTTACATTAAAAAATATATTGAATATTTGGAATTTTAACACATTTATACAATAAAATCAATTTAATTTAGTAAAAATTTTAATTTTAATTTGCCTCGTCAAGTGAAAAAGTAAATTCCAAAACAAATATATTAAAATAATATTACAGTTTTGTCATGTGTATTGTAAATATACGGTAAATAAAATTATGATAACAAATTATAAAAATGAACGGAGAAATTTAGATAAGCAAAGGGGGAAGTTATGATGAATAACATTAAAACTTTTCAAGAAACAGAAGAAAGGTTGAAAGAAAATGCAGGTGCTGGATT
>CAYNYD010000024.1:0-6989 GCA_964401375.1 uncultured Eubacteriales bacterium
TTATTTTTCCAATGAACTTAATTTAACTTGTTATTTTTTTAGGTGTTAGGTTATAATTGATTTACAAAAAAAGTTAACTTTTTTACAAAATTATGTAGACAAACTTAAAAAACTATGTTAAAATGATAACTGTGCTTAGGAATAAAATTCCAAGTAGCTGAATAAATATTACATTAGAAATAAAGAAAAATGCAAATGAGGGGAGTTTTTTAAAGTGACAAATTATAGTGAAAATAATGTTATCACGCTTGCAGGAAAAATTGTTTCAGAGAAACGTTTTAGTCATGAAGTATATGGAGAAGGTTTTTACGTATTTGATTTAGAAATTCCAAGGTTAAGTGAGAATAGTGATATTATTCCAGTAACTGTGTCAGAAAGAATACTTAGCGATGAATATCAAGTTGGTACAAAAGTTAAAATTGATGGACAATTTAGATCCTATAACAATTATGAAAATGAGAAAAATAAGCTTGTTTTAACAGTGTTTGTAAAAGATATTACTATTTTAAAAGAAGATGATGAAATAGCAAATCCAAATGAAATAATACTAAATGGTTTTATTTGTAAAAAGCCTGTTTATAGAACAACTCCTTTTGGAAGAGAAATTTCAGACATTTTACTTGCTGTTAATAGAGCATACAATAAATCAGACTACATTCCATGTATTGCATGGGGTAGAAATGCAAGATATTGTCAAAACTTAGAAGTTGGAGAAAACATTAAAATATGGGGCAGAATTCAAAGTAGACAATATGAAAAGAAATTTGAAGATGGTACATCTGAAATGAGAAGAGCTTATGAAGTATCTGTATGTAAGATGGAAACTTCAAGAAATGAAAAAGATATCCACGTTAATGAAGCCGAGGAGCAAAACGCCTAGGGTTCATAATAATAATCATCCTCTATTAAGACTAGCTAAAGCTTAAGTAGTAAGTTTTAGCTAGTTTTTTTAAATTCTTTTCTTATTGATTTTATAAATATTTTTGTATAGAATGATTTTGAAATCAAAAGTGGAGATGATTTTTATGAATGAAAAAGAAGAAGCAAGACTTATTGAACTAAGTAAATTTGAAAAAGAATATAATAGTAAGGGTTATGAATATATTGCAGGAATTGATGAAGCAGGAAGAGGTCCATTAGCTGGTCCAGTTGTTGCAGCTGCTGTTATATTACCAAAGGGTTGTATGATTGAAGGTGTTAATGATTCAAAAAAGGTATCTGAGAAAAAAAGAGAAAAACTTTATGATGTAATTATACAAAATGCAGTAGCTTGGGGAGTTGGAATAAAAGATAATATAGTTATAGATGATATTAATATATTAGAGGCAACAAGACTTGCAATGCACGAAGCTATATGTAATTTAAAACATAAACCAGATTTTATTTTGATTGATGCAGAAAAAAAAGTTGATACAAATGGAATCCCTTATTTACCAATAATAAAAGGAGATGCGTTAAGCATTTCTATTGCATCTGCTTCAATTATAGCAAAAGTTACAAGGGATAGGATAATGAGAACATTTAGCAAGATATACCCTGAATATGGTTTTGAAAAACATAAAGGATATGGAACTAAAATGCATATAGAAGCAATCAAGGAATATGGATTAACTCCAATACATAGAAGGAGTTTTACTAAGAATTTTTGTGAATAGTTTTTTGTATATAATATTATAAAAAATATTGTAAAGCTATAAAGTTAATTTGTAGCGAGAAAGAAGAGAACTGTTTTAAAAAACTTATAAATATTTAAAAAAAAAGATTGTAATATTACATAAAAATTGTTACAATTATGTTACAGATGTTGACAAAATTAAAAAATATATTAAAATATTAGGTATGAAAGAGGGATTTATTGTGCGTGTTATTGCTGGAAAAGCCAAAGGACTTACTTTAAAAACAATAGATGGCGATACTACAAGACCTACAAGAGATATGGTTCGTGAAGCTTTGTTTAGCATTTTAACAAACAATATTCCTGATTCTTGCTTTTTAGATTTGTTTGCTGGAAGTGGGGCAATTGGGATTGAAGCACTTAGTAGAGGAGCTAAATATGCAATGTTTGTAGATATAAATCCCAAATGCGTTCATATAATAAAAGAAAATATTGATAAGGCTAAATTTACTGATTTTTCTCGGCGTTTATAACACTGATTATAAAAAAGCTATTCAAAAGTTAACTCCAGAAATGTTTGATATAATATATATTGATCCACCTTATAGCAAAGGAATTGGAATCGATGCTATAAATAGATTGTCTGATAAAAATATTTTAAAAGAGAATGGAATAATCATTCTTGAAACTGATACAAATGAGGTTGTGCCTGAAATTATAGGAAGGTATGAAATGTTTAACTACAAAAGATATGGGAGAAATGTATTGAGTTTATTTAGACGAAAGGGGTAAGCAATATGGAAGTCCTAACATTGCTAGATACAATTGAAGAGATGTTAGAAAAAAGCACTAATATACCATTAACTAAGAAGTCTGTTATAGATAGAGATGAGATTATTGATGTAGTTAAAGAAATAAAGATGAAATTACCAGATGAATTAAAGCAAGCAAAGTGGGTTAAAGAAGAAAGACAGAAAATTTTAGTTGATGCACAAAAGGAAGCAAACCAACTTATAAAAGAAGCTGAAAATAGAATTATTTCAATGATAGATGAACATGAGATAACTAAAAAAGCATATGAACAAAAAGCAGAAATAATTGATAGTGCTAATGCTTTTTCAAAAGATTTAATAGAAGGAACTAAAAAATATGCAGATGAAATTTTAGCAGAGCTTGAAGCAAATTTACAAGACAAGCTTGCAGTTATTAAAGAAAATAGAAGTGAATTAAAATAAGAAAGTACCTTGGATCAATAAATTCCAAGGTATTTTTTTATTCATATAAATCATATAGACTGTATAAAGTTATATAAAGAAAAAATTCTAAAACTTTATTGCAATTTAACTGTTGTAAAAATGTAATTTCAATTGCTATTAAATTTTTTAAAAATTTTTTTGAATTATGAAACTTTTTGTTGTCATCTATTGTCTAATATTGTGTTAGGGTGTATAATGAGTGCTATGTAAAAGAACTTTGTAATTTTTTGTAAAAAGAAGGTGTAATATTGGAGACTATTATTGAGGTAAAAAATGTTACCAAGGTTTATAGGGTTGGAAATGAAAGGATTTTGGCTCTTGATGATGTTAGTTTTACCATTAATAAAGGGGATTTTTGTTGCCTTTTAGGAAGTTCTGGTTCGGGAAAGTCAACGCTTTTGAATTTGATGGCTGGAATTGAAAAGATAACAAAAGGAGATATATTAATTAAAGGTAAAAATGTAAGAGTTATGGGAGAACATCAACTTGCTAAATTCAGACAAAAATATTTAGGTTTCGTTTTCCAATCATATAATTTAATAGGCTCGTATAATGCTTTAGAAAATGTAACTTTACCGTTAATTTTTAAAGAAGAAAAAGTTAAAGTTAGAAATAAAAAAGCTAAACAAATGCTTATTGATGTTGGACTTGGCGAAAGATTAAAACATAAACCTAATCAAATGAGTGGTGGACAGCAACAAAGAGTTGGGATTGCAAGAGCTTTTGTTAGCAATCCTGAAATTGTTTTTGCAGATGAGCCGACAGGAAATTTGGATAGTAAAACTACTAAAGAAATAATGGAGATAATACAGAGGATTGCTAAAGAGCATAACCAAACAATAGTTATGGTAACACATGATGAAAGCTTGGCTACTTATGCAAATAAAATTGTTCATATTCATGATGGACATATTGAAAAAATAGTGGAGGTAAAGAATGATGAAAAAGTTAGTTAGTTTGATACTGGGTGCATTAATATTATTTAGTAGTTTAGCTTTAGCTACTAGTGTTGGTTCTGGTAGTGGTGAAACAGGAGATGATTATCAAGCTGGGTATAATGCTGGATATAGTGATGGGTATAGTGATGGTTCAGATAATGTTTATAAACCTAGAGAACCAAATGTAGTTTTTGAAAAACAAGATGAAATTCCTGAGATAGAAGCAGGTGGTACAATAAAGATAGAGGCAAAATTTAAAAATGATTCATCATATTCAGCTAGCTCTTTAAAAATAACTCCTAGTTTTGATAATGTCCCTCTAGTATATGAAAGACCTATTGTTTATGAAGCTACAAAAAATTTAAAAGCAAGAGGAACTAATAGCACTGTGTTTACATTTAAAGTAAAAGAGGATGCTAAAGTTGGTGTTTATGGAATTAATTTTAAAATAGAATACAAAAATAATGCTGATGAAAATTTTACAAAAGATGCTACGTTGTATTTTAGAGTTAATAAAGAAAAAGTACAATCAATGATTACAATTAGTAATATTGTTACAGAGCCTGAAAGTGTGGTTGCGGGTGAGAGATTTACCTTGAAATTTAATATTAATAATATTGGTGATGTTACTGCTACAAATACTAAAATAAATCTTACTTCTTTAAGTACAGATACATTTATGCCAGTAGATGGAAATGATTTTGCATATATTGGAGATTTGAATGCAAAAACGTCTACTACAAAAAGTTTTAATCTTATTGCTTCTGAAAATATAGCAAAAGGAAGTAATACAGTAGGAATGGATATTACATATTTAAATTCTAATAATGAAGAAGTTAAGGAATCTAAAACTATTTACGTATTGGGAGTAATAAGCAATAAAGAAAAAGTAGATGAAGATGCTAAAGAAGCAAAACCAAAAATTATTATTGAGTCTTATAACACTTCTCCTAATAGTATAGTTGCAGGTAGTACGATGTATTTTTCTTTTAAATTTAAAAATACAAGTAAAGATAAAACAATAAGCAATATGAAAATTACTATTAGCTCAGAAGAAGGTGCTTTTATGATTACGAATGGTAGTAATACTTTTTATATTGAATCTTTAGGACCACAAGCATCAGATACTAAAATGATAGAATTAAATGTTAAACAAGATTTAACATCAAAGTCATATCCAATAAAATTAGATTTTGATTATGAAGATGCGAGTGCAAATGCTTATCAGTCAAGTGAAATTATAAATATTCCAGTTGTTGAATATTCAAATTTAGTTATTAATAGTGTCTATGTAAGTGAAGGTATGGTTGATCAGCAAACAAATATATCTTTTGATTATATTAATATGGGTAAAGCTGCAGTTTCTAATTTAACAGCATCAGTTGAAGGTGATTATACTTCTGTTCAATCAATAAATTATATTGGAAATTTAGAAGCTGGAAGTTCTGATTATTTTGATATTGAAGTTACGCCTACAAAAGTTGGTGAAAATGTGGGTACTTTAGTGTTAACATTTGAAGATTCTTCTGGCAAGAAGATAGATGTTAGAAAAGAATTTACTGGTTATGCTATGGAAATGCCTACTTATGATGATCCGGGAATGGAAGATCCGGGGATTATGGAGCCTAGTGAACCTATGGAAACTGAAGAACCATTCAATGTATGGCTTGGAGTTGGAGTTGGTTTTGGTAGTTTCTTGATTGCATTTTTTGTAGCTAAAATAATAACGACTAAGATTATTAGAAAAAAATTAGAAGATGAGATTTAAGGAGGCATATAGAATATGGTAGTTGAATCAAGTGATGTTGTTACTATACCCGAAACAGGTGTTATTGACAGTCCATTAATTGGAGGTACAAGTGAAACTATTGAAGAACCAATGCCAGAAAGTGGTGATAATGGTTTTAAATTGAGTAATAATGTAATATTAGGAATAATAATTGTTGCTTGTGCAGTTGTTGGAATAGTTCTTGGTATTATATCTGGAAGAAGAGCTGCAAATAAATAAAATATTTATTTCTTTGGGAAGGAATGCTATTAAATATGAAAAAAGTAGATTTTATAAAAATGGGTTTTAAAAACCTTTGGCGTAGAAAACTTAGAACAATTCTTACTATCGCAGGTGTTGTAATAGGTACTTTTTCAATTGTTATAATGGTATCACTTCGGAATAGGAATGACAGAGGGGTATAAAGAACAAATGGCACAATGGGGGAGTTTGACGAAAATTACTGTCTCAAGGTATAGTTACATATATGATGATGAAACTGGAATTGGTGCTTCAACTCAACAAGAATTGAATGACACATTAATTGCTAATATAAAAGCTATGGATCATGTTAGAGCTGTTTCACCAATTTTGTCAATTAGTGCCAATTTGAAATCAGGAAAATATCAGTCAAATATTAGTATTATCGGAATTGAACCAGATAGTTTGCAGTATTTTGATATACCAGATTTAGCTTCACGGAGAATATTTATCGAAAGATGACCCAACAGCAATATTGTTTGGAGATGAATCATGTTATTTCTATGACCCTAAACGGAACTCGTCCTGTACCATTAGACACAGATGAACCTCTTGTTGATCTTATGACAGATGATGTAAAAATTACTTTTGACAATGTATGGGATGATAAAGTTAAACCTAAGTATACAAAGTTAAATGTTGCTGGAGTATTACAAGAATCATCGAATGAGTTTTCATGGAATGCGTATGCAGATATAGACCAAGTTGTTAGTTGGTACAAAGATATGCAAAAAAAGAATGGAAAAAAAGTTAAAGATGTAACATATAATTCTGTATGGGTTAGTGTTGATGATGCCGATAATGTAAGTAGTGTGCAACAACAAATAGAAAATTTAGGATATAGAGCAGAAAGTATGGGTGATGAATTAGAAAATGTTAAAAGTACATCAAATACGTTACAGCTTATTTTAGGTGGAATTGGTGCAGTATCACTTTTTGTATCCGCTATAGGTATTGCAAATACGATGATAATGTCAATTTATGAAAGAACAAAAGAAATTGGAATTATGAAAGTTTTAGGTTGCTTAGTAACAGATATAAGAAAAATATTTTTATTTGAAGCAACCATTATAGGATTTTGTGGCGGTATGTTAGGAGTAGCTTTAAGTTATGGAGCCTCTTACTTGCTCAATAAATATGCTCCTGAAATA
>CAYNYD010000024.1:7089-14434 GCA_964401375.1 uncultured Eubacteriales bacterium
GTAGAGGTGATATTCTAGTGGCAAGGAAAAAAAAGAAAAACAGAGAGATGAATGTTGACTTAACGTCTATCACAATGATTGTTGTTGGAATCATCTTAGCTGTTATTATATATAGTAAAGATTTAGGTTCTTTTGGAGATTTTATTAAATTTGGAGTTTTGGGTGGGCTTTTAGGAAAAGTTACTATGCTTATCCCAGTTATATTGATTATTTTAGGAATATATGTAATATTTAAAGATTTTTCAAAATTAAAATTAAAAGCATTTCAAGTAATAATTCTTGCAATTTCTATAGCAGGAATTTTTACACTAGTTGATAGAAACTTGATTATAGAACAAGGAACAGAAGGATTTCTTTCATATATTTCAGCATTTTATAAAGCTGGTGCGGGAGGAATAGGCAATTCAAAAGAAATAATTGGTGGAGGTATTTTAGGAGGTATTGTTGCTATTCCACTTTATATAGGTTTTAATAAATATGTTGCTTATGCAATTTTAATAGGTATAGTCGCTATCATAACTATGGTTATAACAGGAGTTACAATTTCATCTATTGTAATTGCAATTAAAGAGACAATGTCTGATATGGTAGAAGCGACTAAAAATGAATATGCAGAAAATGCTCAGAGTGCAAAAGCGAAGAAAGAAGCAAAGAAGAATGATAAATTTAAACAAATTGAGGAACAAACGGAAGTGATTAGTGATGCAGAACAGCTAGGATTTGAATTAGATGATGATGAAGAGGAAGAATATACTGAAGATGAAGAAATTGGAGAAGAGGAAGAATTAGAATATGAAGAAGATGAAATAGATGAAGAACATATTGAAGCAAAGAAAAATATAAAACAATTGATGAAGAAGCAAAAGTATATTGAAGAAGAAACAGATGAAGATGAGGAAGAAGATTTAGATTTGGAGCACGGTGCAATTGAAGAATATGAAGAATATCAATATGAATTTCCACCTATTAGTTTGCTAAATGAGCCAAAGAAACCAAGTAGAGATTATACAAATAAAGAATTAAAAGAAATTGCAATAAAATTACAAAAGACTTTGGAGAGTTTTGGGGTTGATGCAAAAGTTATTGATGTTACCAGAGGCCCAACAGTTACAAGATATGAATTACAACCAAGTGTTGGAGTTAAAGTTAGTAAAATATTAAGATTAGCAGATGATTTAGCTCTTAATCTTGCTGCAAAATCAATAAGAATAGAAGCACCAATACCGGGTAAATCTGCAGTTGGTATTGAAGTTCCTAATAAAACAACAGATGCAGTTTTGTTAAGAGAGATAATAGAATCTGATGAATTTATTGAAGCTAAATCAAAACTTACATTTTCACTTGGAAAAAGCATAGAAGGAAAAGCTTGTGTTGGAGATATTGCTAAAATGCCTCATATGTTAATTGCAGGTAGTACAGGCTCTGGTAAGAGTGTTTGTATAAATTCTATTATTATGAGTATTCTTTATAAAGCTGATCCTAGTGAAGTCAAGCTTATAATGATTGACCCTAAAGTTGTTGAATTATGCGTATATAATGGAATTCCTCATTTATTAATTCCTGTTGTAACAGATCCTAAAAAAGCAGCAGGGGCATTGAATTGGGCTGTTCAAGAAATGGAGAATAGATATCAATTATTTGCTAATAGAGGTGTTAGAGATATTAAAGGATATAATGAACTTTTGAAGAATGAAGGAGAAGAAGGTGTGCTACCTCAAATAGTCATTATTATTGATGAGCTTGCAGATTTAATGATGGTTGCTTCAAATGAAGTTGAAGATGCAATTTGTAGAATAGCACAAAAAGCTCGTGCTGCTGGAATGCATTTGATTATTGCTACACAAAGACCTTCAGTTGATGTTATTACAGGTATTATAAAGGCTAATATACCTTCTAGAATTGCTTTTACAGTTTCATCTCAAATTGATTCTAGAACAATATTAGATATGGCTGGTGCAGAAAAATTACTTGGTAAAGGAGATATGCTTTATTATCCTGTTGGAGAGGCCAAACCAATTAGAATTCAAGGTGCTTTTGTTTCTGATAGTGAAATTGAAAGTGTTATTGACTACATAAAAACAAATAACGAAGTCAAATATAATGAAGATATAATTGAAAGTTTAGAAAAGGCCAATGTACCTCAAGTTGCTCAAGAAGAAGCCGATGATTGTGATGAGTTTTTAATGGAGGCAATTGAGCTTGCAATTAGTATGGGACAAATCTCTGCATCTATGATTCAAAGGAAGTTTAAAGTTGGGTATGCCAGAGCTGGAAGAATTGTAGATCAAATGGAGGATAGAGGTATTATATCAGGGCATCAAGGTTCTAAACCTAGACAGGTACTTATATCTAAAGAAGAATGGGAAGAAATGCAAGAACAGGGCGAAGAAGAGTTTGTTTCTGAGAATGAAGAATAATATAAATGTAATACAAAGGAGGAATTTTTTTGAAAATAACATTTTTTGGTGCAACTAGAACAGTTACAGGTTCTAATGTTTTAGTAGAAACTAATGAAAAAAAATTTATTTTAGATTGTGGATTATATCAGGGACAAGAAAAAGAAATTATGCTTAATAGTGATCAATTTGTTTTTACTCCTTCTGGAATAGATTTTATGCTATTATCTCATGCACATATTGACCATTCAGGTAGAATTCCTAAACTTTATGTTGATGGCTTTAGAGGTCCAATATATGCAACAAAAGCTACTTGTGATTTATGTACAATTATGTTGCCAGATAGTGGTTACATACAAGAATCTGAAGTTGAATGGTTAAATAGAAAAAGAAAAAGAGAAGGTAAACATGAAGTCCCACCATTATATACTTACGATGATGCAGTTGATTCATTATCTTTATTTGAAAAAGTACAATATGACGAAATAATTCAAATTGATAAAAATATAAGAGTTAGATTTACCGATGCTGGACATATGCTTGGCAGTAGTATTATAGAAATTTGGGTTAATGAAGATGGTAAAGAACAAAAAATTGTATTTACAGGCGATTTAGGAAACAATGATATACCACTTTTAAGAGAACCTTCTACTGTTGATGAAGCAGATATTTTAATTATGGAATCGACTTATGGTGATAGAGTGCATGAAAAGAAAGAAAATAAAGCAGAAGAATTTTTAAATGTTGTTTCTTCAACATTAGAAAATGGAGGAAACGTAATTATTCCATCTTTTGCTGTTGGTAGGACTCAAGAAATATTATATGAGTTACAAAAGAGTAAACAAAGTGATGATCCTAATTTTAGGAGAGAATTTGATGAAGTTATGCATGCTCCTGTATATGTAGATAGTCCACTTGCAACTTCTGCTACAGAAATATTTTTAAAGAATTTAGATTGCTTAGACGAATTTGTACAAAAAGATATTAGAGAAGGAAAGCGTCCTCTTGAATTTCCGGGACTACGTTTTACACAGTCAGTAGAAGAATCGAAAGAGTTAAATGAACATGCAAATAAATCGATTATAATATCTGCTAGTGGAATGTGTGAGGTTGGGAGAATTAAACATCATTTGAAACATAATTTATGGAGATCAGATAGTACAATACTTTTTGTTGGATATCAAGCTACAGGAACATTAGGTAGAAAAATAGTTGATGGTGCAAAAGTTGTTAGGATATTTGGAGAAGAAATTAGTGTTAATGCACGAATTGAATATATAGAAGCTTTTTCGGGTCACGCTGATAAAGAAGGTTTGCTTAGATTTGTTGAATCTTTTAAGAAAAGACCAAAACAAGTATTTCTTGTTCATGGTGATGAAGATGCACAAAAAAATTTGGCTAGTGAAATAAAAGAAAGGTTTGATTTACCAGTTGAAATTCCAATGCGTGGAGATGTATATGAAGCAGATATGTACAGAATTTCTAAGGTTGGTGAGATGAAATCTCCTAATGAATATAAATTTATTAGACTTGAAATTATTCAAAAAATGGAAACACTTAGAGATGAGCTTGAAGAGATGAGCAAGATAGTTAATGAAGATTTAAAGAATGAAGTAACAGATGCAAGAGCTAATGAAATAGCAGGTAAATTAGCAGAATTAGAAAAACAGATAATTGAAGTGATAAAATAAGTGATTTTAAAGAAGTCGTGTCATTAAGCACGACTTCTTTGATATATCATTTATTGTCTCCCGGGAACAATTGCTGCAACAACACCATAAATCAATGCACCTATTATTGCTGCAATCCAACTAATTGAGTAGCCAGAAACGAAGAATTGTGTAGCATAAAAAACTATTACTGCTATTGCAAATCCTATTATACCTGAACCAAAACCACCAATATTAATATTAAAAATTGTATTTACTAAGTAATCTAAAATTGTAAGTATAATTGCTGCTAAAAATAATGTCCATGCTGACTGAATTTGAAATCCAGGTGTAAAAAATGCAGTTATTCCAAGCACTATTGAAGATGTAACTAATCTTGATATTATACTTCCTAAAGTCATACTTCTAAAAGCTGTATTTGAGTTATTTGCCATTTTTATTTACCTCCAAACTATTAATGTATGAGCCATTAAAATCGCTCAATATGAAAATCAAAAATCTTTTATTTTTATTATTAGCAAAGATAAACTAAATATACAATTTTTGTATATTTTTTTTATATTTACTTAAAATATTTTGGGAGGTATAAAATGGGAACAATTTTTATTAGAACTTTAATTATATATGTATTTGTACTGATTGCTATTAGGCTTATGGGAAAAAGGGAAATTGGACAATTACAACCTTATGAATTGGTTGTAACAATAATGATTGCAGATGTTGCAAGTTTGCCAATGCAAAATGTTAGTATTCCATTAGTACAAGGAATTGTACCTATAATGGGGCTTTTATTTGCACAAATTGTAGCATCTATTTTAAGTTTTAAAAGTAAATTAATTCAAAAATATATATCTGGCAAACCGACTATATTAGTTGCTAATGGTAAGATTTTAGAACAAAATATGATAAAACAAAAATATACAATTGAAGGATTGCTTGAACAAATTAGAGTATGTGGATATGGAAGTTTACTTGATTTAGACTATGTAATTTTAGAAACAAGTGGACAAATAAGTGTTATACCAAAAGCCGAAAATGAGCCAGTTACAATAAAAGCAATGAAAATGCAACCTAAAAAGACTGGATATACTAGACCAATAATAATGGATGGTGCTTTAATTGAAAGCAATTTAATAGAACTTGGACGTGAAAAAAGTTGGCTTATGGAGCAATTAAAAAGATTTAATTTAAAAATAGAAGATACACTCATTTTTACATCTGATGAATTGGGAAATATATATTGCCAAAGAAAAGGAGAGACATAATGTTAAAATTGTTCTAATTCTTTTTTAGCATATTTAGAGTTTTTGAAAGGAATGAGATTAAAAATGAAGGAAACTATTATAATACTTGTCGTTTTAATTTTGACTTTTACTCCAAATATAATTTTTAAGAATTTTTTAGATAAATCAGGTAAAGAAATAATTGAAGTGCTTGATGATATGAATGAAGACTTTTTATATAATAAAGAATTTGATTCAAATAAAAGTAAAAAGTTGAAAGAAGAATTTTTAGAAAAAGAGAAAAAGTGGATTTTAATAGTTGATCATGAAATTTTAGATGAAATAGAAGGCGAAATAGAATGTTGCATTGTTGCATATAATGAAGAAGATAAAATGGAATTTGGAGCTTCATATAGTAAAGTAAAAAACCATATTGAAGATTTAAAAAAGAGAGAAGAAATATCGTTGGAAAATATCCTATAATATAATAAAAGTATTGCAAATTATGTAAATTTGTTATATACTTTAGGCATAATTTAAATTTTATATATAAGGGGAGGATTTTATGTCTAAACCAAAAGTTTACATGACTTTTGCAGGTGCAGTTGGAAATAATGTAACAGCATCTAGAACCTTACTAAGAATTGATATTAACGATAAGACGTATTATGGATTAATTGACTATGGAATTTTTCAAGGCGAAAATGATGAACGAAATTGTGATTACTTGATTGATGGCTCTAACTTAGATTTTGTAATAGTAACACATTCGCACGCAGATCATATATTGGGATTACCACTTCTTAAAGATTATGAAGGAAAAATATACGGAACGGCTGAAACTTTTGCTCTTGGATTAAATCATATGTATGATGCAGCATATATATATGAAAAAAATGCTGCAGATTTTTATGGTATGGATATTAACGTTTATAGACAAATAATTTATGAATCTGTTAAAATTGATGAACGTGAAAAATTAAGAAGAATGGAAGAATATAATGAGTTTAAAGAACAGATTGAAGAAATTCAGAGTTATGCTCTATATACCAAAAAAGATGTTGATAATATAGCTATGCATTTTTGCAGTGTTGCACCATATACAGATATTCCGATTGCAGATGGCATATATGCTCGGCTTATTCCTACTCCTCATATTAACGGTGCAGTAAGTGTTGAACTTTATATAGGAGATTATGGAGAAGACTCTGTCAATATTGCTTTTTCAGGTGATATTGGTTCTTCTACGGACATTCTTTATAAAAGTCATCCCTATAAATCTAACCAATTGATTAACTATTATGTTATGGAAGGACTACATGGTGTTGAAGAACAGGAGCAAACGCAGGAAGAAGCTTTTCATAAATTTCGAAATATTATTATGAAGGGTTTAAAGGGAGGATACAAAATTATTATTGGAGCATTAAGTAATAGCAGAACTTCGCTAGCAATATATGCTTTAAATAAAATGATAGATAATTATGGACTTGAAGCTCCTATTTACCTTGATACCAACTTAGGCGAAAAAGATCATAGATACTATATGGCTAGTTATTCAAAAACTAATAGCTTTTGGTTCAATGACCTCGGAAAAAATCCATTTGATATGAATGAGATTATAACTTTAAGAAAAAGAGATGAGCATTTAAGAGTTGTTAGAAGCTATAGTCCTATGATTATTATAACTGCAAGTGCTATGGGAAATGGTGGAAGGATTGTTGACTACTTTAGTCATGATATACAAAATGAAAAAGCAATTTTTATTTTTCTTTCATGGCTTAAACCTGATACACCAAGCTATATATTGCACAATGCCGACTTAAAAAATCACGAAATAATTGAGATTAATGGCGAAAATTTTGCAAAGTTCTGTAAAACATATAATATTATTGGATTTAGTGGTCATGGATATTGGCAAGATTATTTTGCAACAATTGACAGATATCCATGTTGTAAAACTATATTTCTAAATCATGGAGAGAGAGAAGCAAAATATGCTTTAAAAGAAAAAATACAAGAAAATTATGAAGTAGATGTAAAAATTCCTGAAATGACA
>CAYNYD010000025.1:0-14433 GCA_964401375.1 uncultured Eubacteriales bacterium
AAGGAGTAGTATACTATATATTTTTCAATGTGTATTTCAAGGTAATAGAAAATATAGTCGCGGAAGAGAGAAAGTTTTGGAAGCGATATATATATAAAGTTTTCTGGTGAAGATGTAATCGAGGACACACCTGTACCCATACCGAACACAGAAGTTAAGCTCGATGTAGCCGACAATAGTTGGGGGATGCCCCCTGTGAAGATAGGTGTTCGCCAGATTTTTTTTATTTATTACAACCTTTTAAGGTTGTTTTTTTTTTGCTTAAGTTTATATTTTCTTTTGAAACTTATTTTCAATTTATTTTCCAAGTAGTTGAACAATAAAAAATTTTTTTATATTTTTATTTTGCTCACAAGAATTATTTTTAGATCATATAATATAATAATCTATTTATATAAGGAGGATAATGAATGGAAAATATTGAGTTTGAACCTGTTATGGCATGTGCTGATGTTAAGGGTAGTGATAAATATCCTAACATTAATGGTAGAGTAATTTTTAAAAAGAAAAATGATGGAGTTTTAGTTACTGCTGAAATATTAGGGTTACCTTCAGAAACAGATAATTGCAATTATAGAATATTTGCTTTTCATATACATAATGGAGATTCATGCACAGGTAATGAAAAGGATTCTTTTTCAAATGCTGGAACACATTTTAATCCAAATAATTGTGAACATCCAAATCATGCTGGTGATTTACCTCCATTGTTTGGAAACAAAGGATATGCTTATATGTCAGTATATACTGATAGATTTTGTATTTCAGATATAATTGGTAAAGTAATTATTATACATGATATGCCGGATGATTTTAAAACCCAACCTAGTGGTGGTGCAGGAGAAAAGATAGCTTGTGGCAAAATAATTGCACTTTAATATAAAAAGTTATCCATAATTTAATATTAAATTTGTAAAAAAGTAAATTCCAATAAAAATTGTAGTTTACTTTTTTTTATAGATAAAGTTATAAATAAGTTTTGGTTTCATTTATTAATGTTGTAATTTAATAATAAATGTATTATTATTAGATAAGATAAAATGTTGTTTTTGTTATGTTTGTAAGCTTTTGTATGTACTAATAGGTAAAGAACAAATACCATTTTTATATATCTTTTTTAAAAATTTCTTCCTTTTTTGGTTATAATATGATATAAGTATTATTAGTTAAATAATATATTTAATAGGAGGTTTTTATGCCAAAATCAAAGTATAAAAGAGTATTGCTTAAGCTTAGTGGTGAAGCTATATCAGGAAATAAAGGCTTTGGTATTGATTC
The DNA here is from genome assembly GCA_964401375.1 of uncultured Eubacteriales bacterium. Taxonomy (GTDB): domain Bacteria; phylum Bacillota; class Clostridia; order TANB77; family UBA1234; genus UBA1234. The sequence continues at coordinate 1,279 of CAYNYD010000025.1, forward strand.
TTATACATTAGGAAAAATATGTGATGCAATAAAGAAAGTTACCGATATGGGAGTAGAAATAGCAATAGTTGTTGGAGGAGGTAACTTTTGGAGAGGTAGACAGGCTCAAGATATGGAAAGAGTTACAGCTGATTATATGGGGATGCTTGCAACTGTAATGAATGGGCAGGCTCTTCAAGATGCTTTGGAATATAGAGGTTTAGATACAAGACTTCAATTGGCGTTTGAAATAAGGGAAATTGGTGAACCATATATTCGCAGAAAAGCAATAAGACACCTAGAGATGGGTAGAATTGTTATTTTAGCAGGAGGAACAGGAAATCCATTTTTCTCAACAGATACGTGTGCTGCACTTAGAGCATCAGAAATAGATGCAGAAATTATATTAGCAGGTAAAGCTATTGATGGAGTATATGATTCTGATCCAAAAGAAAATCCAAATGCTAAGAAATATGATGAAATAAAATATAGAGATATAATAGAAAAAGAATTGAAAGTTATAGATTCTTCTGCAGCTTCAATTTGTTTAGATAACAATATTCCTACAATGTTGTTTGCCTTAGATGACCCAGAAAACATTATTAAAGCTGTTGCTGGAGAAAATATTGGAACAATGATTAACTGATTTATAAAAAATATAATAGAAAGGAAGAAATGTTATGTATAGTCATATAGAAGAGAAAATGAAAAAAACTATTAGTGTATTAGAAGAAGAGTTAGCTGAAATTAGAGCAGGAAGAGCTAATCCAAAAATATTAGATAAAATTTTAGTTAATTATTATGGAGTTCCTACTCCTATTAATCAGATGGCAAATATAATGGTCCCTGAAGCTAGGATTATTGCAATTCAACCATGGGATGCTAGTGTTTTGAAAGAGATTGAGAAAGAAATTCAGAAATCTGATATAGGAATTAATCCTAGTAATGATGGTAAGGTAATAAGACTTGTATTCCCTGAGTTAACAGAGGAAAGAAGAAAAGAATTAGTTAAAGATATAAAGAAAATGGCTGAAGATAGCAAGATTGCTATAAGAAGTATTAGAAGAGATGGTATGGATGAATTTAAAACTAAACAGAAGAACAATGAAATTACAGAAGATGATTTAAGAGATGCAGAAGAACAGATTCAAAAAATAACAGATAAGTATGTAGATGAAGTTGAAAAGATATGTGAAAATAAAGAAAAAGAAGTGATGTCTGTTTAATTTTATTCTTAATATAACAAGAATAAAAGAGAATAAACATTAATTGCCAACTAATATAGAATTGAAGGTTTTTTTGTTGAATAAGGGGGCGTACAAACACTATTATCTTTAGTGAGCGTCCCTTTTAGATTATAAGGTTATAGGTGAAAACAATTGTTAATGACTTGTATGAAAATCAAAAATTTTTAGTTTTCATTTTTCTTATATATAATAAAAAAGTTTAGCTTGTATGTAGCAAGTATGTTTAGGAGGAGTTTTATGAATATACCGACTCATGTTGCAATTATAATGGATGGAAATCGAAGATGGGCCAAAAAAAGAGGATTGCCATCACAATTAGGGCATACTGAAGGAGCAAATACGTTAGAAAGAATTGCAGATGATTGTGAAGACTTAGGAATTAAATATTTAACTGTTTATGCTTTTTCAACTGAAAATTGGAGAAGGAGTAAAGAGGAAGTTGACTATTTAATGAATCTTTTAGCAGAGCATATTAAAAATTTTGACAAACGAATAAAAAATAAAAATGTTAGACTTAGATTGGTTGGAGACATAAATGGTTTAAAAAAAGAATTACAAGATGGAATTAGAAGTATTGAAGAGAGGACAAAAGATAAAACTGGATTAACAGTGAATATAGCAATAAATTATGGAGGCAGAGCTGAAATTACATACGTAACTAAAATGATTTCTCAAGAAGTAAAGAATGGAAACTTAAAATTGGAAGATATTAATGAAGATGAAATAAAAAAATATTTGCAAACAAAAGAATCTCCAGATCCTGAGTTAATAATTCGCACTGGTGGAGAAAAAAGATTAAGTGGTTTCCTTTTATGGCAATCAGCTTATTCAGAGCTTTATTTCTCAGATGTTTTATGGCCAGATTTTCATAAAGATGATTTAGAAAAAGCGATACAAGAGTATAATAATAGAAAGCGTAATTTTGGAGCGTAAATAAAACTAGGAGGTGTCTTATTAAATGTTAAAAAGAGTTATTTCTGCTTTAGTAGGAATATTATTGTTATTAGTAATTTATATGCTACATAATAATATTATTTTTAACATTGCTGTTGCAATTGTTTCTATTATTGGTCTTAATGAGTTTTATCATGCCGTGAGGCAAAAGGGATTAAAACCAGTTGAGATAATAGGATATATATGTTGTATTTTACTTGTATTTGTTGGTTTTGTAGATAATTCAAAAGTCTTAATACCATTTATTGTTTTACTGATGCCTGCATTGTTTTTTATACTTTCATGTATTTCCATTTTTTCTAACCTTAAAATTGATTTTAATGATATAGCAATTACGATATTAGGAATTATTTATGTTCCTTTAATGTTTTTATTTTTAATGTTAACATGGTATATGAAAAATGGATATTATTTAATTTGGTTTATTTTGGGTGGAGCATGGATAACAGATAGTTTTGCATACTTAATTGGAGTATGGATTGGGAAACATAAATTTTCTAAAATAAGTCCTAAAAAATCTATAGAAGGTTGCATTGGTGGAATAATTGCTTGTTCTGTTTTTTATGGAATTTATTCTTACTTTTTAAATACGCATTTTGCAGATACAATTGGAATGGAACTTAATATTGCATTGATGACTGTATTAGGAGTTTTTGTAAGTATTATATCTCAAATTGGAGATTTTGCTGCTTCTGCAATAAAGAGAAGTTGCGGTATTAAAGATTACGGAGGAATTATGCCAGGTCATGGTGGTATTTTAGATAGGTTTGATAGTATTATTATGATTTCTCCATTTGTTTACTTTTTGTTTGAATTTATAATCAAAGGAGCGTAATTTAATGAGCATAATTATAGGTGCAATAAAAATTATTATTGTATTAGGTACATTAATTACTATACATGAATTAGGACATTTTTTAGTAGCTAAAGCATGTAAAGTAAAAGTTATTAAATTTGCTATTGGTTTTGGTCCTAAAATTTTTACAAAACAGGGAAAAGAAACTGAATATACTATTAGATTAATACCATTTGGTGGGTTTGTTCAATTAGAGGGTGAAGAAGAACGTTCTGAAGATGAAAATGCATTTAATAAAAAGCCAATATATCAAAGAATATTAATTGTGGCAGCTGGAGCAACGGTTAACATCTTATTTGCACTTTTTATAATTTTAATTATTAGCATAGTTGGTGGTAAATACTATGGAAATGTAATCTCAGAATTAAGTCCTAATTCATTGGCATATGAAGCAGGCTTAAGAAGTGGTGATATTGTTACTAGCATAAATGGTAAAAATGTTTTAGTTGAATATGATGTTTCTAATATTATTAGTAAAGCTAAAGATGATAATTTTATTTTTACAGTTGAAAGAAATGGATCTAAACAAGATATTAATTTAGCAATTCCGTATACTAAAAAAGGTATGCTTGGAATTATGTATGATATAAATTGCAATGTTGTAGATATTGTAGATGGAACACCTGCTGCAACATCTGATTTACAAAGTGGAGACAAAATTATTGCTGTAAATGATATAGAAATTGATAATTATGAAAAAATTTCAGAAATAATTAGTGGATTACCTGATTCGGAAGTTAAATTATCTATAAAAAGAAATAATGAATTACGTGAATTATTACTAACGACAATGTCAACTTCTGGAAGATTTTTTGATGCAACATTTGGAATTGTAGAGCCTACTGGATTTGATTCTGTTATATATGCTTTTAACCAAACTGGTGCTTATTTCAATGCAACAATAGAAGGAATGCTAACTTTATTTAAAGGAAAAACTGAGAATGTGGAAGTTATGGGACCAGTTGGTATTGCAGATGAAATTGTTTCAACAGAGAGTGTTACTGATTTCTTCTATTTGATGTCAGCTATTAGCTTAAGTCTTGGACTTTTTAATTTATTACCTATTCCAGGATTAGATGGTGGAAAAATATTATTGTTGATAATTGAAAAAATACGAAGAAAACCTTTTGAACAAAAAACAGAAGCAATTGCAACTCTTATTGGACTTTCTTTAATAATTTTATTAGCTTTAGTAGTAACAGTTTCAGATGTTAGGAATGTTTTTAAATAAAAATAAAGTTACAAATAATTTAGGAGTATAGAATGATTGCAGAAGTTATTGTAAGTTCAAATGCAAGTGAATTAGACAGAGTATTTGATTATGAAATCCCTAATGGTATGAATGTTATGATTGGAGCAAGAGTGCTTGTTCCATTTGCAAGAAGAAAAAAAATTGAAATAGGGTATGTAGTAGGCATAAAAGAAACATCTGAATTTGAATGTAAAGAAATAGCTAGAGTTGTTGATTATATATTTGATGAAGATAGGCTTAAGATGGCTAAATTTGTAAGTGATAGATATTTTTGTACCCTTTCTGATGCTATAAAACTTTTAGTTCCACCAGGGACATCTTCAAATGTAGATAATGTAAAATCAAAAACTGAAAGATGGATTAGAATAAAAAATATTGACGAGGATTTTTCTAAAATAAAATCAGATAAGCAAATGAGAGTCATTAATTTTTTACTTGAAAATGTAGAAGCACCTATAGTCGAAGTTATGGAATTTACTGATGTAACAAGAGATGTTTTTACTTCTCTCGAAAGAAAAGGTTTTATTGAATTTTTTAATGTGGAAGTAAAAAGAAATCCATTTTATAGTAAAAATGTTGAAAGAACTACTAATTTAGATTTAACAAAGGAACAGTTTAATGTACTTAAGAATATTGATATAAAGTGCTTTAATAAATATCTAATTCATGGAGTTACTGGTAGTGGCAAAACAGAAATATATTTACAGATAATTCAAAAAGTTTTGGATAATGGAAAAAATGCTTTAATGTTAGTTCCAGAAATATCATTAACTCCACAAATTACAGATAGATTTATTTCAAGATTTGGAAATGTTGTTGCAATTTTACATAGCAGGTTATCTATTGGAGAAAGATATGATGAATGGAAAAAGATAAAAAATGGAGAAGCAAGAATTGTTATAGGAGCACGTTCTGCAATATTTGCACCATTAAATAATATTGGAGTAATAATAATTGATGAGGAACATGATGCTTCTTATAAATCAGAAATGAATCCAAAATATGATACAAAAGAGGTGAGTGAATATTTAGCAAAATTATACAATATACCATTAATTTTAGGAAGTGCTACTCCAGATATTAGAACATATTATGATGCTTTAAAAGGAAACATTAAATTGCTTACACTAAAGCAAAGAATTGCAGATTATGGAATGCCAGATATAAAAATTGTTGATATGAGAGAAGAATTGGCAACTGGAAATAGAACAATTTTTAGTAGAAGTTTATATAATGAAATTAACAAAAATCTTATAAATAAAGAACAAACAATTTTATTTTTAAATAGGCGAGGATATTCAACATTTATTATGTGCAGAGACTGTGGATATGTTGTCAAATGTGATAAATGCGATATTTCTATGACTTATCATTTAGCAGAGGAAAAGTTAATTTGTCATTATTGTGGAAGAACTTTTGCACCACCTACAATTTGTCCTTCTTGTAATAGTAAAAATATAAGGTATTTTGGAAGTGGCACACAAAAAATCGAACAAGAAATAAAAAAATATTTTCCTAAAGCATCTGTTTTAAGAATGGATATAGATACAACTAGGACTAAGAATGCTCATGAAAAAATTTTAACAGAATTTAAAAATAAAGGTATTGATATTTTACTAGGTACACAAATGATTACAAAAGGACATGACATAGAAAATGTTACTTTAGTAGGAATCTTAGCTGCAGATAGTTCAATGTATATAAGTGATTATAGGGCTAATGAACGTACTTTTCAACTTTTAACTCAAGCTATAGGTAGAGCTGGTAGAGGGCATAAAAAAGGCAGGGCTATTGTTCAAACATATATGCCTGATGAATTTAGCATTATTGCCTCTAAAGAGCAAGATTATTTGAAATTTTATAATGTTGAAATAAATATTAGAGAAAAGTTGAATTGTCCACCTTTTTGCGATATAATAATAGGAGTATTGAGCAGTGAAGAAGAAAATACAGTAAAAGAAGATTCAAAACTGTTTTATGATATATTTTCTGAATATTTTAAAGTGTTTTCACCAGTGCCTGCTCCAATATCAAAAATAAATGGTAATTTTAGATGGAGAGTTATTATTAAGGAAAAATTAAATGACGAGAAGAGAATGATTTTAAAAAAATGTTTAGAAAAATTTTTCCAAAATCATAATAATAAAGTAAAATTAAATTTTGATATTAATCCTAATAATATGTCATAGAAGGAGGCTTAATATGGCTGTTAGACAAATTAGAGAAGAAGGCGATCCTCTTTTAAGGAAAAAATCTAGAGAAATAGAAGTAATTGATGATAGAATATTAGAACTTTTAAATGATATGTATGATACATTAAAGCAAGCTCCAGATGGAGTTGGATTAGCTGCACCACAAGTTGGAGTTTTGAAAAGAGCAATTGTTGTAGATTTAAGTGAAGAAGGAGGAGAAGGCCCATATAAATTAATTAATCCTAAAATAATTAAAGCTAAAGGGGAACAAGTTTGTAGAGAAGGCTGTCTTAGTGTTCCTGGATTACTTGGAGATGTTGTTAGACCTAGTGAAGTTGTCGTAGAAGCATTAAATGAAAAGGGCGAAAAAATTAAAATAAAAGCTAAAGATATATTAGCAGTTGTTTTATGTCATGAAATTGATCACTTAGACGGAATATTATTTATAGATAAAGCTACAGAATTTTATGATGCTGATGAAGAAGAATCAAAAAAAAAGTAAAACATAAAAAAGATTGAAAAAGGGTTAAGCAGTTTTTTCTCAATTTAATTTGTGTCTATAGAAAGGAATGATGCAGAATATGAATGTCGTTTTTATGGGAACACCAGATTTTGCCGTTACATCTCTTGAAAAAATATATGAATCTGGGCATAACATTTTGGGAGTGGTGTGTCAAACAGATAAACCATCTGGTAGAGGAATGAAACTTACCTCTCCTCCTGTTAAGGAATATGCAGTTAGTAACAATTTGAAAGTATTCCAGCCAGAAAAGATAAGAAAAAATGTGGAATTCATTGAAGAAATAAAGTCTTTAAAGCCTGATGTAATTGTTGTTGTGGCGTATGGAAAGATTTTACCAAAAGAAATTTTAGAAATTCCCAAGTATGGTTGTATAAATGTTCATGGTTCTTTGCTACCAAAGTATAGAGGTTCTGCACCAATACAATGGGCAATAATTAAAGGTGAAAAGAAAACTGGTGTTACTACAATGTATATGGACGAAGGAATGGATACAGGAGATATGTTGCTTAAAGAAGAAATAGAAATAGGAGATAATGACACCTATGGAACTTTGTATGAAAAATTGAAAATGATTGGTGGAAATTTAATTGTTAAGACTTTAGACGGAATTGCTGATGGAATATTAAATAGAGAAAAACAATCAGATGATTATTCAATGGCTCCAATGATAGAAAAATCTATGGGAAAGATTGATTGGAGTGATTCATCAAAAAATATAAGAAATTTAATTCGTGGTTTGAATCCTATGCCAGTGGCTTATACATTTTATAATAATGCTGTAATGAAAATTTGGCGTGCAGATATAGCTAATATTTCTAAAAATGAACAAGTAGTACCCGGCACTATAGTTGAATCAAATTCAAAAGAAGGTATAATTGTTGCAACTGGTGATGGATTTTTAAAATTAACTGAAGTGCAAATGCAAAATGCTAAACGAATGTTAGCAACAGAACTTCTAAGAGGAAACAAAATTGAAGTTGGAAGTATTTTAAATTAAAAAAAGAAAGGAGATTTTTATTATGGATGAGAATGAAAATGTTAATGAAGGAGTTGTAAATGGAGAGGTTGTAAACGGAGAGGCTGTTGAGGTGAAAGAGACTGAGATTAATGGAATTAGAATTTCAGAAGATGTGGTAGCACAAATTGCAGGTAAGGCAGCATCTGAAGTTACAGGTGTAGCTGGTATGAGTGGTGGCTTAGCTAGTGGCATATCTGAAATGCTAGGAAAGAGAAATTTTTCAAAAGGTGTAAAAGTACAAGTTGGAGAAAAAGAAACAGTTATTGATTTATATATCATCGTTGAATATGGAGCAAGAATACCTGATATAGCATTTGAAATTCAAAATAAGGTAAAAACAGTAGTAGAAAATATGACAGGATTAAAAGTTGTTGATATTAATATTCATGTTCAAGGACTAAATCTACCAAAACAAGAAAAGAAAGAAGCTACATTACCACCAGAAAATACTAATACTGAAAACAACAATTAAAATGTGAAAGGATATGGTATAAATGAGGTTATTAGATAAATTAATTAACTTTATATTTTCATTAGCAATGATGGTAATTTCAGTAGTGATATTATTAGTTACATTTGATTTTACTAGTAGCTCATACATTGATGGCTTAATTAATGAATATGTATGGAATGCAGATTATGAAACAATAGTATTAATTGTTGCTTTTATCATATTCTTAGCAAGTTTAAAAACTACGATATTTTTGTCAGACTTTAAGAAAAAGAAAAAAATGCCTATAATGGTTAATACCGAAAATGGAAATGTTCAAATTGCATTTGAAACAATTGAGAATACAGCAAAAGCTGTTGCCAGATCTTTTGATGAAGTAAAAGATGTTAATGCTAAAATGATTAATAAAAATAAAGGTGTTGTAATATATATGTCTATATTAGTTGCACAAGATTCTAATATTAGTGCAATTACAACAGGAATACAAGAAGGAGTAAAGAAAAAGATATATGAAACAACAGGTGTTAAAGTTTTAAATACAGATATTAAAGTTAAAAACATAGTTGAAAAGCCTAAGAAAATAGCTGAAACTAGCATTGATCAATCTTTGTATGAAAAAAACAATGGTGAAAAAACAGAGAAAGTTATAGAAACACATAATGATGAATTAGTAACAGTACAAGAAAATAATAATGATGTTACACAAAAAGAAGAATAAAGGAGGTTTTTATTATGAATGATAATAAATTTGTTCTATTTTTTAGTAATCACTTGGGTGCAATCATTGGAATTATTATTGGTATTGTAATAGTATCTTTTACATCATTATACGAAGTCTTTAGAGTCATTCTTGTAGTAGGTGTTTGTGGATGGCTTGGTAGTTATTTTCAAAAAAATAAGGAAAATGTAAAGGACTCTTTAAAACGATTAATAGATAAAATGTAAAGGTGAGATATTTAATTATGAGAAAAATATATGTAGATTTAATAATAGTAGCCGTATGCCTCTTCCTATTGCTAAAATTTTCAAAAGTATTTTTAATTATGGTTGGAGCACTTTTGGTAATATGGTTCTTTATTCTTAGTGATGAAAAGAAAGAAGAGATAAAAAAGAAGATAGCAAGTTTTCATGACAGGTAAAGGAGAAAGATTATGAGTAGAAAAACAGCAAGAGAATTAGCGTTTAAAGTTATATTTGCATCAAACTTTCAAAATGAGGAAATAAGTCCAGAAGATATAATGAATGACTTACTAAAAGAAACAGACAAAATGAAAGATATAACTAAAGAAGACATTAACTATATTAATGAAATATCTCATGGTGTTTATTTAAAATCAAAAGAATTAGATGAAGATATAAGTAAACACTTAAAAGGCTGGACTATGGACAGAATATGTAAAACAGATTTAGCGATTTTAAGACTTGCAATATATGAAATTGTATATAGAGATGATATTCCATATAAAGTATCAATTAATGAAGCGGTTGAATTAGCAAAGTTATTTAGTGAAGAGAATTCTCCGTCTTTTGTAAATGGTGTATTAGCTGAGATAATAAATGAAAAAGTGGAGGAAACTAATGAATAGACCAGAACCTTTAAAAGTTTCTGAATTAAATAGCTATATAAAAAATTTATTTGATAAAGATGAAAGGCTTAACAATGTTTATATAAGAGGAGAACTTTCAAATTTTAAAAGACATTATAGTGGTCATCTGTATTTTACATTGAAAGATGAAACTTCTCTTATAAAATGCATAATGTTTAAATCTTATACAAATTATTTAAATTTTGAACCAAAAGATGGTATGAGTGTTGTTATTCTTGGTACAGTTTCTGTTTTTGAAAGAGATGGCGTATACCAAATCTATGTTAAAGGTATGGAAGTAGACGGTATAGGAGAGCTATATTCAAAGTATGAACAACTAAAATCAAAGTTAGAAGCAGAAGGACTTTTTGACCAAAAATATAAAAAACCTATTCCAATATTACCTAAAGCAATTGGTGTAGTAACCTCAAAAACAGGTGCTGTAATTAGAGATATAATAAATGTTACAACAAGACGTTTGCCAAATGTAAACATCATATTATATCCAGCCACTGTACAAGGGGCTGGTGCAGCAGAAACAATTGTAAAGGGAATAGAATTTTTTAATAATCAAAAAAATGTTGATACAATAATAATTGGCAGAGGTGGAGGTTCATTAGAAGATTTATGGCCTTTTAATGAAGAAATTACTGCTAGAGCAATATTTAAATCTGAGATACCAATAATTTCTGCTGTGGGGCACGAAACAGATTTTACAATTGCAGATTTTGTTGCAGATTTAAGAGCTCCAACACCTTCAGCAGCAGGTGAGTTGGCTGTTCCAGATGTAATGGAAATAAAATGGAAAATTGAAAGTATAAATAAGAGATTAATTAATTCCTTAAGGCAAAAATTAGAAAAAATGAAGGAAAAATATAATTCTTTTGCAAGTAATAGAGTTTTAAAAAATCCTTATGATAGTATTAGACAAAAAATGATACAATGTGATAATGATGTAAAACATTTAGAAGATATATTTAGTATAAAAATAAAAGATAACCGTATTAAGCTTGTTGGCCTCATGGGAAAACTTGAAAGCTTAAGCCCATTGAAAACAATGATGCGAGGATATTCTATTATTCAAGATAGTAATGGAAAAGTTGTAAGTTCTGTCGGTTCACTTAGTTCTGGACAAGAAGTTCAGCTTAAATTGAGCGATGGTAGTAAACAAGCTAAAATAATATAGGGGGATAGGGTTAAAAAATGGAAAATATGACATATGAAGAGTCAATAAAAAAATTAGAGCAAATCGTAAAAGAACTTGAAGATGGTGAGCTTACTTTAGATGAATCAATAAAAAAATTTGAAGAGGGTATGGAATTGTCTAAACATTGTAGTAAACTATTAGAATGTGCAGAAAAAAAGATTACAGTATTAATTGAAAAAGAGGATAATACATTTGAAGAAGAAAACTTAAATTTAACTTTAGAAGAGTAGGAGATTAAGAATGGGAAAGTTGTTTGATAATTTGTGGCTATGCATACCCATTATAACATGGTTTGTTGTACAATGCTTAAAAGTTCTTTTTGATTTAATAAAGCATAAAAAACTAAATATTAAAAGGCTGTGGGGAAGTGGTGGTATGCCAAGTTCACATTCTGCCCTTGTGTGTTCATTATCTGCTACTGTTGCACTAACAGAAGGAATTGATTCTCCTATGTTTGCAATTAGTGTTTGTTTAGCTGCCGTCGTGATGTATGATGCAGCTGGAGTAAGAAGAGCTGCTGGAAAACAAGCTAGGGTATTGAATCAAATTATTGAAAGCGAAGGCAAAAATATAAATATTCAAGAAAAACTTATTGAACTTTTAGGACATACTCCAGTTGAGGTTTATGTAGGTGCTTTAATTGGAATTGGAATGGCGATATTATTAGTACCATTATGGGAATAATTATTTGGGTAAGTGTCGTTTATTCATATTAAAATATTTGTATAAAATTTACCTTTATTGGTTAATACTATTAGAGTAATTAAACGATAGAGGTGATTTTTTTTGTTAAAAAAAGGTATATATATTAGTATAATATTAGCGACGGCTTTTTTAATTATTTGTTTATTTGAATATCAAAAAAGTCAAGAAACGTTATCTAGGTATGGCTCTACAGGAAATGAAGTTACACAAATTCAAACGAGATTAAAAAATTGGGGTTATTATAATGGTAGTGTAGACGGAATTTATGGCTCTAGAACTGTATCAGCTGTAAAAAGTTTTCAAAGAAAAAATGGATTAAAAGTAGATGGAATCGCAGGTCAAGCAACACTTGCAGCAATGGGAGTTCAAGGCTCATCATCTAGTTCAAGTAGTGATTCAAATAATTTGAATTTACTTGCAAGAATTATTAATGGAGAAGCAAGAGGAGAACCATATAATGGAATGGTTGCTGTGGGAGCAGTGGTTTTAAATAGAGTTTCAAATCCTAATTTTCCAAGTACTGTTGCTGGAGTAATATATCAATCGGGTGCATTTGATGCAGTTGGTGATGGACAAATTAATTTAGCACCTTCAACTCAAGCATACAATGCTGCTAGAGATGCAATGAACGGTTGGGATCCAACTGGTGGTGCAATATATTATTTTAATCCTGCTACTGCAACAAATAAATGGATATGGTCAAGACCACATTTAATTACAATAGGAAAACATAGGTTTTGTAAATAAAAATAGTTCACTATATTTGAATTTAAAATGTAAAAGTAAATTTTTAAAATAGAAAAAATAAGGGTTACAAGGTAATCATATTATGCTATTAATTATTAAAATTATTAAAATAATAGATTTAAAAATTTTTATAGTGACAAATGAAAAAATTTGGTTTAAAATGAAAATGTAAAAGTGTTATAGAGTTTTTCACATACAAATTATAAAGTATGAGAAAAAGTAATATAAATTAACTTATAAAAAAGTTGTAGTATTATAGTTAAAGTTTAATCATTTTTGTACATTCTTATTTTATCATTAACATAGTAATTAGGAGGAAAATAAATGAAGGAAAACCTTGAAACCGTTGGGGCTGTACACACACACACACACACACAAGCATATATTTAGAAAATAAAAAAGAAGTAGAGTTAAAAGACTCTTTATTTGTCGTACCAC